>NZ_JBFABB010000052.1:0-48280 GCF_040640035.1 Micromonospora sp. NPDC023633
CCGGCGCGGCGGCCACCGGCGCGGCGGCGGGGCAGCCGGCACGGGTCCCCGCCCCGCGCTCGGCGTCGCTGACCGAGTTCGAGGAGCTGGTGACGGGGGCCTGGGTGGAGGCGCTGGGCACCGACGACTTCGACGTCGACGAGGCGTTCTTCGACGTCGGCGGGGAGTCGCTGCGACTGGCGATCGTGCGCCGGCTGCTCCAGGAGCGGCTGACCGGTCGGGCCGTCCCGCTGACCGACCTCTACCGCTTCCCCACCGTCCAGACCCTGGCCCGGCACTTGCACGCCCAGACCGAAGGAGCAGGCGCATCCTCATGAACGGCGACATCGCGATCGTAGGCATGGCGGGCCGGTTCCCCGGCGCCGCCGACGTCTGGGAGTACTGGTCCAACGTGGTCGCCGGGAAGATCACGATCAGCGAGCTGACCCGCGGGGAGCTGCTGGCCGGGGGCGTGCCCGCCGACCAGCTCGACGACCCCGCGTACGTGCCGGCGCGCGGCGTGCTGGCCGACCCGGACCTGTTCGACGCCGCCTTCTTCGGCATCACGCCGCGGGAGGCCGAGACCATGGACCCGCAGCACCGGCTGCTGATGCAGACGGCGTGGGCCACCCTGGAGTCCGCCGGGCTGGCCACCCGGCAACCCTTCGGCCGGGTCGGCGTGTTCGCCGGGGCCGGGTTCAACTACTACGCGCTGCACCACGTGTACGCGCAGCCCGGCCTCGTCGAGACCCAGGGGCTGCTCTCGGTCGTGCTGGGCAACGAGAAGGACCACCTCGCTGCGAAGGTCGCGTACCGGCTGGACCTGGGCGGTCCCGCGGTCACCGTGCAGACCGCCTGCTCGACGTCGCTGGTGGCGGTGCACCTGGCCTGCCAGAGCCTGCGTACCGGCGACTCGGACGTCGCGCTCGCCGGCGGCGCCTGCGTGGCCGTGCCGCAGCAGGCCGGCTACCTCTACGAGACGAAGGGCATCATGTCGCCCGACGGCGCGTGCCGGCCCTTCGACGCCTCGGCCGCCGGCACCGTCCCCGGCAACGGCGTCGCCATGGTGGCGCTCAAACGCGCCGAGGACGCCCGCCGCGACGGGGACACCGTGTACGCCCTCATCAGGGGGTCGGCGGTGAACAACGACGGCGGCATGAAGGTCGGCTACACGGCACCCGGCATCGCCGGGCAGATCGACGTGCTGACCCGCGCGTACGCCGCCGCGGGCGTCGACCCCGCCAGCGTCGGCTACCTCGAGGCGCACGGCACCGCCACCGAGGTCGGCGACGCGATCGAGCTGTCGGCGCTGACCGAGGTGTTCCGCCGGGGCGCGCGGCCGTGCTCGATCGGCTCGGTCAAGGCCAACGTCGGCCACCTCGACGCGGCCGCCGGTGTCACCGGGCTCATCAAGGCCGCGCTGGCCCTGCACTTCCGGCAGATCCCGCCGCTGGCCGGCCTCAAGCAGGCCCGGCCCGAGCTGCTCGACGGGTCGACCCCGTTCACCGTGGACAGCGTGGCCCGCCCGTGGGAGGCCGACGGGCCACGCCGGGCGGCGGTCAGCTCCTTCGGCCTGGGCGGCACCAACGCCCACGTGGTGCTCCAGGAGGCCGACGGCCCGGCCGTGTCCGGTCCCGGGGCGGCCGACGGTCGTACCGAGCTGATCGTGCTGTCCGGGCGCGACCCGGAGGCGGTCCGCGCGGCCGCCGAGCAGTGGAGCGAGCACCTGCGGCAGCGCCCCGACCTGGCCGTCGCCGATGTCGCGCTGACGTCGCAGACGTACCGCAGGCACTTCGCGCACCGGCTCGCGGTCGCCGCGCCGGACGTCCCGGCGGCGCTGGCCCGGCTGCGCAGGGCGCCCGTCCGCGAGGCCGCGCGCCGGCCCAGCGTGCTGTTCCTGTTCCCGGGTCAGGGGGCGGAGTTCCCCGCCATGTCGCGGGGCCTCTACGACCGCTACCCGTCCTTCCGGGCGGAGCTCGACCACGGGGCGGGGCTGCTGGCCCCGCTCCTGGGGCTGGACCTGC
Organism: Micromonospora sp. NPDC023633; assembly: GCF_040640035.1. Taxonomy (NCBI): domain Bacteria; kingdom Bacillati; phylum Actinomycetota; class Actinomycetes; order Micromonosporales; family Micromonosporaceae; genus Micromonospora; species Micromonospora sp. NPDC023633. Next base: position 2,004 of record NZ_JBFABB010000052.1, read on the forward strand.
GCGACGTGCTGGTCGACGACGACCCGCACGGGATCGTGCACCGCACCGACGTCACCCAGCCCGCGCTGGCGCTGCACGAACTCGCGCTCGGCCGGCTGCTGGTGTCGTGGGGCGTACGCCCGGCGGCGTTGATCGGCCACTCCGTCGGCGAGTTCGCCGCCGCGGCACTGGCCGGCGAGCTGGCCGCCGACGACATGCTCCGCCTCGTCGCGACCCGCGGCAGGCTGATGCAGGACGCGCCCGAGGGCGGCATGCTGGCCGTGCTCGCGCCGCCGTCCGCCCTCGAAGAGCACCTGGCGGGCCTGGACGGCCTCGACATCGCCGCCCGCAACGCCCCCGACTTCACCGTGGTGGCCGGGCCGGTGGCGCAGCTCGCCGCGTTCCGGGAGCGCCTCGACGCGGGCGGGGTGCACTGCCGGGCGTTGCCCGCGCAGCGCGCCTTCCACTCGCGGATGATGGCCGACGCCGCGCGGCTGCTCGGCGCCGAGGCCGACGGCGTCGCCCGGCGATCCCGGACCGTCCCGGTGATCAGCACCGTCGACGGCACCCTGCTGGGCAGGGGGCTGCCGCGCGCCGACGGCTACTGGGGCGCGCAGCTGCGTAGCCCCGTGCGCTACCACGACGCGCTGCTGACCGGGCTGGGCCTGCCCGACCCGGTCCTGGTCGAGGTCGGGCCGGGCACCGCGCTCACCGGCATGGCCCGGCAGGGCGGGCAGCGGGTGCCCGGATTCGCCCTCCAGCCCCGGCCGGCGGGGCGCGCCGACGCCGGCGACGTGCTCGCCGGACTCGGTGGGCTGTGGACCGCCGGGGCGTCCGTGGACTGGGCCGCGGTGCGCGGCGAGAGCGCCGCCCGGCGGGTCGCGCTGCCCACGTACCCGTTCGCCCGCACCCGGCACTGGCTCGACGCCGCGCCGCCGCGACCGGCCGGGGCCGTCGAGGAACCGGCGCCGGAGCCCGCCGGCACCGGCGAGAACGAGGTGGTGAAGGAGATCATGGAGCTGTGGGGCAGGATGCTCGGCTCGGCCGAGATCGGACCGGACGCGAACTTCTTCACCCTCGGCGGTGAGTCGCTGCTGTTCATCCGCATGGTCACCCAGGTGCAGCGCAGGTTCGGGGTGCGCATCCCGGTGGAGACGCTGTCGGCCGACCCCACGCCGCGCACGCTGGCCGGGCTGGTGACGGCATGACGGGCCACGACGACCTGGACCTGGTGGCGGCGGTGGCGGCCGTGCTCTGCCACCGCCTCTCGGGCGCGGCCTCGGTCGCCGTGCGCGGCCCGCGCGGCGACGTCCTGGTGCGCCTGTCCGCAGACAGCACCCTGACGGAGGTACGCGAGCAGACGCGCGGCCGGTGGCGGGACCCCGCCGTCGACGCCACGCCGGACGGGCGAGCGGACGTCGCGCTGGCCACGACGGGTGCCGCCGGGGCGTCGGCGGTGCTGGCCGGGGTGCCGGTCCGGCTCGCCCGCGACCACGGCGATCCCGCGTACCTGCAGGAGCGCCTGGACACCCTGCACGCCTGGCTCGCCGCCCACCCGGACCGGCCGGTGCGGGAGGCCGCGCTGGTCGGCCCGGTGGAGCGCAAGACGCTGCTCGGCTTCAACCCCGCGCCGACCCCCGCGCCGCGCACGCCCGTGCACGAGACGATCTGCCGCCAGGCGGGGCGCACCCCGGACGCCGTCGCGCTGCGCGGCGGCGGCCGGGACCGCAGCTACCGCGAGTTCCTGGACGAGGCGGCGGCGCTGGCCGGGCGGCTGCGCGCCGAGGGCGTGGGCCCCGGGTCGGTCGTCGGCCTGTGCACCGAGCGGAGCCCCGAGATGGTGGTCGCGGTGCTCGGCGTCCTGCTGGCCGGCGGGGCGTACCTGCCGCTGGATCCGTCCCACCCGCGCCCCCGGCTGGACCTCATGCTCCGCGCGGCCGACGCCGTGCTGGTGCTGGCCGACGACGCGGGGCGGGCCGCGCTGCGCTCCGGCGGCGAGCCGTCCGTGCCCGTACGGCCGCTGACGGGCGGCGACCTGCCGGCCGCGCCCGTCGACTGGCGCGGCTACCGGGCCCCGGAGGAGGTGGTCGAAGGGCTGTCGTACGTCATCTTCACCTCCGGCTCCACGGGGGCGCCCAAGGGCGTGCAGATGACGCACCTGTCGCTAACCAACCGGCTGGTGTGGATGCAGGACGCCTACCGCATCGGCCCCGGCGACGTGGTGCTGCAGAAGACGCCGTACACCTTCGACGTGTCGGTGTGGGAGCTGCTGTGGCCGTTCATGGCCGGCGCGACGCTGGTCACCGCCGAGGCGCAGGCCCACCGCGACCCGCAGGAGATGGTCGACGTCGTCGCCCGCGAGTCGGTGACCACGGTGCACTTCGTGCCGTCCATGCTCGCCCTCTTCGTCGAGGAGGCCGGCCTGGGTCGCTGCGCCGGCCTGCGCCGGGTCATCTGCAGCGGGGAGGCGCTGCCGCCGAAGCTGGTCAACAAGCTCACCGGCACGCTGCCGCAGGTCGAGGTGCACAACCTGTACGGGCCCACCGAGGCCGCCATCGACGTCACCGCCTGGCCGTGCCGCCGACCCGAACCGGACGACACCGTCCCCATCGGCCGGCCGATCGCGAACGTCGCCGCGTACGTCCTCGACGAGCGCGGCGAGCTGGCCCCGCTGGGCGTGCCCGGGGAGCTGGTCGTGGGCGGGGACTGCCTGGCCCGGGGGTACGCCGGGCGACCCGACCTGACCGCCGAGCGGTTCGTCGAGGTGGCAGTCGCCGGGTGGCCGCAGCGGGTGTACCGCACCGGCGACCTGGCCTGGTGGTCGCCGGACGGGCACCTGCACTACGGCGGGCGCATCGACACCCAGGTGAAGATCCGCGGGCAGCGGGTCGAGCTGGGCGAGATCGAGTCGGTACTCAACCGGCACCCGCTCGTCGCCAACAGCGTCGTGCTGCTGCGCGACGACCTGGGCGCCGCCGCGACCCTGGTGGCGTACGTGGTGGCCGAACGCGACGCCGATCCGGGCGCCGTGGCCGAACCCGCGCTGCGCGCCTTCCTGGCGCGGCAGCTGCCCGACCACATGGTGCCCCTGCGGTACGTGGTCCTGCCGGAGCTGCCCGCGACCGCGAACGGCAAGGTCGACCGGCGTGCCCTGCCGGCCCCGCCGGCCCGGGTCCGCCGGCGCGCCGCGCCCGATCCGGGCAGCGGGGCATGATCGGCGATCCGTGGCGTTCTGGTGGCCGGAAGCGGCGACGGGCGCGCTGCGCCGGTTGATTCTTCCTGGTAGCGGGCCTGGTGACGCAGGTCGGATGGAAGACTGGGGCTGTCGCCGAGGGGGTCCCGTATGTCTGCTGGTCGTTACCTTGCGGTCGCCGGTCCGCGCGAGCTCCGGGAGGGCGAGGTGTCCGGGGCCGAGCCGGGGCCCGGCCGGGTGACGGTCGACATCGCGTACACGGGGATCTGCGGCACGGACGTGCACGGTTACACCGACGGGCACATGCTGCCGCCGGCGGTCTTCGGGCACGAGTGGACCGGTTCGATCTCGGCGGTGGGCGACGGCGTGGACGGGCTGCGGGTCGGCCAGCGCGTGGTGGGCGGCGTGGGGCCGGTGTGCGGCCGGTGCCGCCAGTGCGTCGCCGGGCACGCCCGCAACTGCGACACCGTGTTCGCCGAGGCCAACGGGGTCGACGCCGACGCGCCGCCGCACGGCGCCTTCGCCACCCGGGTGCAGGTCTCGGCACGGCGGGTGATCCCGGTTCCGGAGAGCCTCTCGGCGGTGGAGGCGGCCCTCGTGGAGCCGGCCACAGTCACCTTCCACGCCGTGCGGCGGGTGGCGGCGGAGTACGGCGCCACCACCCTGGTCCAGGGCGCCGGCCCGATCGGGCTGCTCACCGCCCAGCACGCGCGCAACGCCGGGGCAGGGCCGATGATCATCTCCGAGCCTTCGGCGGCGCGGCGCGCGCTGGCGGGCGGGCTCGGCTTCGCCCACGTGGTCGAGCCCGCCGAGCTGCGGGCCGCGCTGGACGAGCTCACCGCGGGCCTGGGCGCCGACGTCGTGTACGAGTGCAGCGGCGTGCCGGCGCTGTTGCAGCCGTCGGCGGAGCTGGTGCGCCGGGGCGGGACGCTCGCGTTGCTCGGCTATCCCCTGGAGAACTCGAGCGTCAGCTACGGCGACTGGCAGAGCCGCGAGCTGACGGTGATCGGATCACTGGCCTACCACCACGAGGACTTCGTGGGCGCCATGCACGCGATCGCCGCGGGTCGCATCGACGTGGCGGCGCTGCACACGGGCACCTTCGGCCTGTCGTCGCTGAAGGACATCCTCGAGGAACTCGACTCGGGCCGCAGCGAGCACACCAAGGTGCTGATCGACCCGAACCAGGCCTGATTCGGCCGGCGGCGCGGCTGCGACGGGTCAGTGCGGGAACACCCGGGGCGTCCGTCGCTCGACCTCCTCGCGGAACTCGTCGATGCGGGACGCCACCTGTCGCATGCCGACCGTGTGCTCCAGCCGGTCGAGGTAGAGCGAGCGGCGGGCCAGACCGTCGAGGTCGAAGCTGAAGTAGATCGCCATCAGCGGGTTGACGAACAGGGTGCTGCCCCGGGTGCGGCGGGTCATGTGCACGTCCCCGTCTGCGCCGCGAATGGCGGCGGCGATCTGCCCGTGCACGATGCTGGGCCGCAGCGGCGTGGCCGCCTGCCCGTACGCGACCGCGTCCCGGTAGAGCCGCGCCTCCCGGCTGGCGCCCGGGATGGACAGCGCCCCGAGGTACGCGCCGTCGCGGTCGAGGGCGGCGATGTTCTCCAGCACCTGGGTGTGGTTCACCCCGTGGTAGGCGTCGATGCCGAACCCGAGGCACACCACCAGCTTCACCGGCACGTCCAGACCGGCGACCGCGGCGAGGCTGGTCATGTCCTCGACGGGGGTGCCGAGGCCAGCCTCGTCGCCGCGCATGAGGATGTCGGTGCCCCCGTCGACCAGCACCACCGCGTCAACGCCGAACTGGTCGACCAGATGCCGGTAGGCGTCGCGCAGCGGCTCCACGCCCACCCGCGGGAAGGCGTACACGGTGCACGGCTGGCCGTTGGCGGCGAGCCAGCGGGCCAGCGCCCGCTCCGGGAAGTAGTCGTCCGGACCGGCGGTGTCGGGGGTGACGGCGGCGACGTCCTGCGCCGCCCAGGCGTCCAGGTCGAGCGTTTCGAGCGGCGTGAAGGAGAGGTTGGCCAGGTGCACGGTCCGACCGGCGTCGCGTAACGCGACGGCCAGCGGAATCGCGGCGTACACGTCGAAGCCGCCACCCGCCCCGGCGATCAGCACGGTGCGGGCCGGCTCCAGCGCGGCGAACAGCGGCGGTACGGCCAGCGACGGCATCGGGCCCCTCCTCGGGATGACGGCCGCAGGGGTTGCGGGACAGGTGGGCGGGACCGGCGTGCGCCGGGTGTGGCCGGTCAGAACAGCGTCGACGGCCCGACCGGCTCCGGTTCCGGCAGCGGCTCGACCCCGGGCAGGCGCGCCCGCACCTCGTCGTGGAAGCGGCGGGCGAGCTCGGGCGCGTCGGCGTTGTCCGGGGTGTGCACGAACACGGTCGGCGAGCGGCCCTCGCACAGCCAGCCGGTCACCACGTCGAGCCACGGCTGCCAGCCCTCGACGGTGCGTGCGGGGTCGTCCCGGCCGAGGTAGCGGACGATCGGCCGGTCGGTGAGCGCGCGGGTGCGCAGCGGGGTGCGCGGCTTCCTGGTCCACGCCTCCCGCTCCGCGTCGCTGGTCGGCGGGGTGCGGAAGAACGCGGTCGTGTCGAAGGGCACCCATTCCGCGCCGACCGTGCCGAGCGCCTCCTCCAACGTCCCCGCCGCCCGGGGGTCGTCGAAGAACGCGGGGTGGCGGACCTCCACGGCGTACCGGTGGGCGGTGGGCAGCCCGCGCAGGAAACGGGCCAGCGCGGGTACGTCGGCGGGGCCGAACGAGCCCGGCAGCTGGATCCAGAGGGCGTGGGCCCGTGGGCCGAGGGGTTCGACGGCGTCCAGGAAGGCCCGGAGTTCCTCGTCGGCGCCGGTGAGCCGGCGTTCGTGCGTGACGACCTTCGGCAGCTTGGGCACGAACCGGAAGTCGGGGTCGGTCTGCCGCGCCCACGACGCGACCGTCTCGCGGCCGGGGGTCGCGTAGAAGGTGGTGTTCCCCTCGACCGCGGTGCACCAGCCGGCGTACGCGCGCAGCCGCTCGTGGGCCGGCAGCGGGTGCGCCAGGAAGCGCCCCTGCCAGGACTTGTGCGTCCACATGGCGCACCCCACGTGCAGGCGCATCAGATCCCCCACCGCTCGGCATCCCTGCGCGGGGTGACCCGCGCCGCGGGTACGATATCCGGCGCGCGCCGGCGCGGGCGAGTTGGCGGAAAGAGTAGGGCCCTGCCCTTGCGGGTGCGGTCCTGCCTCATCTGGCACCTGTCGTGATTGAGCGAGTGGACCGGCTGTCGGCTGGCCTGCGGATATGGGCGCGAGCGCGAGCCCGCCGTGCGACATGCACCGGTTGTGGGCGCCGGGCCCGGCGGGTTCACAGCCGCTACGAACGTCGACTCAGCGATGCCGCGGTGGCTGGCCAGCCGGTGGAGATCCGGTTACGGGTCTGCCGGTTCTTCTGCGACACGGTGCGCTGCCCGGTCCGCACGTTCGCCGAGCAGGTCCGCAGGTTGACCTGCAGATATGGACGGCGTAGTCCGCTGCCGGTCCGGCCGCTCACCGCAGTGGGCGTGGATGACTTCGCCCTGCGCCGAGGCCACTGCTACGCGACGGTGCTGGTCGACGTCGACACCCGCCGGCCGGTCGACCTGCTACCCGACCCTGAGGCGGCCACCCTCGCCACCTGGCTGGGGCAGCATCCGGCCGTGCAGGTCATCTGTCGAGATCGCGCCAACGCCTACGCCGAAGGCGCCCGCACCGGTGCGCCCCAAGAGATTCAGGTGGCCGACCGGTGGCATCTCTGGCACAACCTCGCCGAACACGTCGAGAAGACCGTCGCCCACCGCTGCCTCACCATCGCGCCGCCGCAGCCCGCACCGACGGCCACGGCGAACCTGACCCAGGTTGCCGTCGATGCCACTGCCCAACGGGCAGAGCAGAAACTGCCGCGGCTGGCGTGCTCGACGAGCGTCAGAGTAGCACCGGGTACCGGCACGTCAACCCGCCGTGATCCCGCAGCCCAGGGCGGACCGGCCCGCTGCCGACCGGTGTGGGAGGACTTTCCGTACGTCTATCAAGGCGGCCCGCAACGGGCCGCACGCGCCGCCGCCAGGGCGCGTGACCTGCACTCCGCTGTCGCTCCGCTCCGGCCACCAACACGCCCGGCGGCTGGCGCGGAGAGCGGAAGGCCCGGAGGGCCGCCACAGTACGACAGACCGTTGACCCGGTGAGGTGGCGGAGCGGCAGCCGGCCGGGCCGCGCGGCCAGGAGCCCGCGGGGCGTAGGCGAGCGCACGCCGGCCGCGTCGGCGAGCTGGTGGCGGTCGCGGGGTTGCGGCTACTGCGCCTCCGGCGAAGGCACTCCGGCTCCAGGATGGCCGGGGCTCCGTCGGCGGGTCACGGTCCGTGGTGGTTGCGGAAGGCCATCCCGCCCGCCATCGACCCGGGCAAGCCGAGCAGACCACCGCCCCGGCCCGCCAGCGTCCGTACGAGCCGTCGCGGTCTGCGCGTTGCGGCGGGCCGGAGCGGCGGCCCGCTCCCCATAAGGGCGGGTCGACGGCAGCCAGTGATGGCAGGCAGTCAAGTATCGTGAGGGCCTCTTTGGCCCGAGAAGGTGGTCAATCACATAGAGGACTGTCCGGTTCTCGTTCACCCGGTCGGGAAGTTGCCGGGCTGCCGATTGTGGGATGCACAGAACGGAGACGAGTCGGAGCGCATTTGCCTTCCGCTCACGATCTTGGAGGTACCTTGAAGCTTTTGCTTACGTCCGGCGGTGTAACGAACCCAAGCATCCGGTCGGCGCTCCTGCAGCTTCTCGGTAAGCCGGTCTCCGAGTGCCGCGCCCTTTGCGTCCCGACAGCACAGTGGGGTCACCCGATGTGCGGACCGGCATCGGTGCGGGGCTTCGTGGCCGCCGACCCTGCGCCCGATTGGCAGTACCTGTCCGGCCTGGGCTGGGCTTCGCTCGGTGTCCTCGAGCTCACGGCGCTGCCCAGCATCGGCGCAGAGCGATGGGTTCCCTGGGTCCGGGAGACCGATGTGCTGCTGGTCGACGGTGGCGACGTGACATACCTGTGTCACTGGATGCGAGAGTCCGGGCTGGCCGATCTGCTGCCGTCGTTGCCCGACACTGTCTGGGTGGGGGTGAGCGCGGGAAGCATGGTGATGACGCCCCGGATCGGGTCGTACTTCGTCGAATGGCCGTCGGCGCCGGACGACCGAGCTTTGGGAGTCGTCGACTTCTCGATCTTCCCGCACCTGAACCTCTTCCCCACGAACACCCTGGCCGACGCCGAGCGGTGGGCGGCCGGCATCGGCGTCCCGGCCTACGCCATCGACGAACAGACGGCCATCAAGGTCGTCGACGGCTCCGTCGCAGTGGTTTCTGAAGGGCAGTGGACGAAGTTCGGGTGATTGTCAACTCGGCGGCCATCCGGATCTGCCGCGAGTCCCGCACCACCCCTCTTGACGCTTGCCGGTGCTGCTACTTCCTGGATGGGCGGGGATGGCAAGCTGCCATGGTGTTTGCGGAGCCGCGCGGCGACTACTCCTGGCTGTTTGAACTGGTGGCGATCGATCCGGTCATGCGTCACCATGCGCTTGCTCGTCATCAGGCACTGCTCGCTGCGGCGAGCGACGCATTGCACCGGTCGAACGGCCTGTGGGCAGCGCATTACCGGTCGAGGTCAGTCAGACGCGGCTCGCCGCGGGGTTAGACCAAGCGCGCGCTGACTTCCGGTGGCATCAGGAGCAGACAATCTACGGACCTCTCCATGCCTTCCGGGACGCTTCGGACGACGATCGCGCCGGCCACGCACGGTGGGCGCCGATCGTCGCCCTCTACCTGCGGTGGGAATCCCGCCACCGCCCCCGCGACCCACCAGGATCCGGCAGCAAACGGAGCGGTCACCGCCCATGCCTCATCGGTCAACTCACCACGACGCACCACGACATCGTCAACGGTCAACCACTACAAGATCGGCAGGACACGCCCTCGTCGGTCGCTGTTGCAGGTTCCTCAAACCTGCATCCGGTCGGCCAGGCCCGACTCGCGCAGGCGACGGCGCTGCCCGTCGGCCACGATGACCTCCACGACGATCAGGATGAAGGAGACAGCCGCCAGCAGGCCCAGCGCGCCGACGGCCGATATCCGCCGTGCGACAGGGACGAGCGCGGCCAGCACCAGAACGGCGGCCACCCGGGTCCAGATAATTGTCCTGATCGTGTGGGCCATCCGCAGCTGGTAGGCGACGTTGGCCAGGAGGAAGAGGGCTATCCCCCCGTAGAGGCCGAAGAGACCGATGGCGGAGAGCCGTTCGTCGGGATGATGTCCTTCGATGCGGCCGACGTGCTTGACCAGCTCGCGTATCCCCAGGGCCGGCAGGAGGATGCCGGCGACCATGGGCAGGTGCAGGTAGCTGTAGGCGTCCCGGGCGAGGGCGAATCTGGTCTTCGGGTCGGCCCGCACGAGGACCTGCTCACCGATGAGCGCCACCACGTCGAAGTAGGTCCAGAGCAGCGCCCCGACGACGGTCATGGCCAGCATGACGGCGAACAGGAGCTGCCAACTGATCGACACGTTGGAGCTTGACGTTCCGATCGAGATGATGTTCTCGCCCACGGCCACGATCAGGATCAACCCGTACCGCTCGCACCAGTGCCGGGCGGAGAAGATGCCGATCTCCCAGACGGGCAACGTGAAGCTACCCACGTAATCCACGAGCACGGCCAGTAGCCAGAGGAGGGTCACGGCGATGGCGACCTGTCGCTGGTCGCCGAGGAGTCGGTGCGGCACGAGCGCGGCGCAGACGAGCAGGGCGGTGCTGGCCACCATCGGCACTGCGGGCACCAGGATGTGCCGGGCCAGGTGCCGGGCCGAAACGGCGTACGCATACAGCGCCAGGTGCAACGACCGCACCAGGAAATAGCAGGTGGGGAAGACGAGCGGGCCGTACAACCCGCCGGGCCGGTCGGTGAACGCGACAAGGGTCGACAGCGCCATCACGAAAGTAATCCCGGTGACCACGAACAACCCGAACCGCATCACCCCGAAACTGGCCTGCAGGTTGTTGCTCAGCCACGCGAAGGCGCCCCAGGACCACCAGAGCAGGGCCAGCACGAGCATTCCGCGAAGCACGCCCTGAGGGGTGTAGTCGCTCAGGATCAGCGCGACGAGCTGGACGAAGGCGAACACGAAGACCAGGTCGAAAAAGAGCTCCTCGGTGGCCGTGCGGGTGCCTTCGCGTACCTGCCGCCTGCCGAGCAGGCTGACGACGGCGTCGCGCAGGTGCGCGCGTACCGCCTTGCGCCCTGCGGCCTTCTCCCTGTCACCTCCGGCCGCCGGTCGTTCCTCCGTCACCGCGCCAGTCTGACAGTACGCCCGGCTCGGAATGGCCTGTTTCATACCGGTTGGCCGGATTCTATGCGGGCTGGCCGGGCGGCGCCGACGAAACGGTGGCTGGCGCTGCGGTGACGCCGACCGACCCAGGCGCGGGGTGCGGCCGCGGGTGTCGTAGCCGCGGGCTTCTACTGCAGCATCCCCCGCAATCAGATCAACTTCATCACTGTTGATCTACAGAGAAATCCGATTGCCGTTGACAATTGCGCGACTCGGTGCCGACCGCAACGGGCGTCCCGAGCGGCAGGTCCGCCACGCCATCGAGACCGCACGAGCGCTGGCGCGGTGGAACCGCATCGACGACGCCCTCGGCGCGCTCTTGGACGCGGAAGTGATCGGCCCGGACCAGGTGCGCTACCACCGGCTCTCCCGCGATCTCGTCCGGGACATTCTCACCCGCCCCCGGCCGCCCCGGGTGGCCGTCGAACTCAGCGAACGGATGGGCGTCCGGTCGGGAGGACCCCGCTGGTAGCCGTGGTCAGATCAGCCGGCTCGTGTAGCCGGCTGCAACCAGGCGCTCGAAGGCAGCCCGTACCTCGTCCGACATCTCCTGCGGGATCGCGAACCCGCGCTCCGCGTATACCTCGATCCGCTGCGTGTCCCCGACCAACATGTCCACCACCCGCCGCAGGTCACCGATGCTGCACACGTAGTCGTCCAGTTCCAGAGGATTCGACGCGCACACCACGTCGACCTCCGGCCACATCAGCTTGCATGTGGCGTACGCCCGGCGCTGCTGGTACGGCCGCGACATGATCAGCACCGACCGGACCGTGATCTGCCGCTCGGCGAGGAGTGCGCGCGAGTACTCCAGGTTCTCGGCGGTGTTCGTCGCGCTCGGCTCCACGAGGATCGACTCCGCCGGCACTCCCTGCTCAACCGCGTACTCGCGGTAGTGCACCGCTTCGCCGCGAGGGAACCGCTCCACCGTCGTCGGCGCGTTCGCGCCGGTGAACACGATCCACGGGAACAGGCCCTCGTGGAACAGACGCGTGGCGATCACCGCGACGCCGAGGTCATGGCTGCCCAGCCCGATTCCCACGTCGCACGGGCGCAACTCGTGGTGCATGTCGTGGTAGCGCCATAGCGTCTCCACGTCGGCCCGAATGTCGTCAGGGATCGACTCGGTCGACGCCGCTGCATGCAGGTTCATCAACCCCTACCAGGCCGGGTGGTCACCGGGTTCCCTCGTCGGACCTTCCCAGGGCCGCCAGGCCCGCCCTCGCCACCTCTAGCGGGACGACGGCGGCCACCGGTTCGTCCCGCTCACTGAGGTAGACGACCTGACCCTCCCGCACACTCCGCAGCAATTCCGGCAGCACCGCCGACGCCGAAAGGTCGTCAGGTGTGGCGTAGGCCCGGTCCGCGCTGGGTTCCCTCATGTCGCCAGGGTAGGGGTAACAAGGCAGTAGGGCGAAGCCGACTCCACGCAGACGCTGGTCGTGCCTCTTCCCACCGGACATATTTGAACGATGATCAGCGCCGATCCAACCGGGACCATGTTCGGGTAGGCCGTCATGGCACCAGGTCTACCGGTAGCCCAAACGGTCCAACGGCTCCCGAGCACCCACCGAGCGACCACCCACCGCCCACGTACGCGAAAAAGGCCCCGACCCAGTGTGAGCCACCAGGTCAGGGCCTTTATTGCTGGTGCGCCGCCAGGGACTCGAACCCCGAACCCGCGGATTAAGAGTTCGCGCACGGGCGCCGGCCGTACCCGTGCGGGTACGGCCGGCGTCCACCGGTCCACCGGTCCGGTCAGTCGTGGCCCTGGTCGTGCGGCACGGTGACGGTCACGGTGCAGCCGACCGGGCGGCCGATCTCGTCGTGGCCCGCGTACGTCAGGGTGTAGACCCTGTCCCCACCGGCGCCGTCGCGTTCCGCCCGCAGCCGGCCGCTGGTGTCGGGCGTGCCGACGGTGAAGTCGCTGACGTCCGCGGCGTCGCCGCCGGACACCGCCGTCAGGTTGAGCGCGTTCGGGCCGAGGACCCCGTCGCGCAGGTCCGCCGTCACGGTGACGTCGACCAGCTGGTGGTTCGGCGGCCACAGCACCGGCCGGTCCACCACGCAGTCCACCTCGCGGGTGGGCACCGGCTGGTCCAGGGTGGCGACGGCATGGCCGATCGTCGCGGTGAGCCGCCCACCGGCCTCGTAGTACATGTGCGCGGTGCGGCCGTCGAAGTAGAACGTCGGCGCGGCCGAGCGTCCCAGGTCCGGCGCGGCGACCATCGAGTCGTGCACGACGCCGAGGTGGACCTCCTTGTCGAAGTCGTCGCCGACGTCCACGGCGTGCATGTTGCCGTCGGCCGCGTGGAAGATCACCAGGTTGCGGCCGTTCCAGCGCAGGAAGAACGGGCCGGAGGCGTTCGGGCCCTGGATGCCCCGCGGGGTCACGATCGGGTCGGGCTGGATCGTCCAGGTCCGCGCGTCCGGGGAGACCGCCCAGCGGATCCGCCGGGACACCGGCCCGGTCGGCCCGGGCGGCGCGGCGGTCGGATTGTCCATGAAGAGCATCAGGTACCGGCTGCCCAGCCGCGGCACGGCGTGCTCGAAGACCCGGGCGTAGGAGGTCTCCCCGCCGGTGCTGGCGTCGCGGCTGACCGCCGTCCCGCCGTAGTCGAAGTGGATGCCGTCCTCGGAGGTGGCGTACCGGGTGATCGAGTTCTCGCCGTGGAAGTAGAGGAACAGCTTGCGCTCCCCCTCGACCCAGATCGCGTGCGGGGAGGAGATGTGGCTGACCGTGGAGTAGTGGGGCAGCCAGGTGTTGCCGATCAGCGGATTGGCCCGGTACTCGGTCCACGGGCCGTCGATCGAGTCCGCGTACGCCAGGGCGATCCCGCCGGGCCGCTCGTGGGGGGCGTAGTACAGGTAGTAGGTGCCCAGCGGGTTGGGGAAGTAGTCGGCGGCCCGGATGACGCTCGGGAAGATGAACTCGTTGGTCGGGTTGTAGGTCAGGGCGCTCTTGTCGAACGCGGTGCCCGCGTAGGTGAAGCGCGGGAAGTCCAGGGCCGGGTCGGCGCCGGCCGGAGCGCCGCCGGCCACGGTGGCGACCAGCATGCCCGCGCTGGCCGCCGCCACGGCGGCGCGGACGGGCACTCGGACGGGTGCTTTCGTCATCGCTGTTCCTGCTCTGTCGGGGGTGGGGGCCACCCGGCCGCCCGGACGGGCTGCCGGCGCGCGGGGCCGTCGGCGGAAGGTTCAGGGGTGGGACGGGTTCCGCCGGTGACGACTGTGGACGTCGCGCGTCACGCCGCAGGGCGGCGCGAAGTCACGCTGTGTGAGACGGCCGGCCACCGTGAGGGCGGGCGGGCCGTCCGGGTCGATTGCTAATACGTATTACCATCTATGCTTCTCGAATGTTGCTCGACCCGGGCGAGTCTTGTCAAGAGGTCGACCGCCGGCCCCGGCGGCGCAGCCCGACGGCCCCAGCGAGGGCTGACCGCCCGTGAAGGCGGGGTCGGCGGCCCGGAGCTAATCCGCATTACTCCAGGGACTTCATCTCCGCGAAATCTCTCCGCCCACCCCTTGACACACACCCGGTCCGCCCGCCAGGCTCCTCCCCAACGCCGAGCGCTAATACGCATTAGCCGCACCGGAAGGACCCGTTGTGCCCTCTACACCCCGACGCGTCACGCAGCGTGACATCGCGCGGCTGGCTGGCGTCAGTCAGGCGACCGTGTCGCTGGTGCTCAACAACCGGGCCGACGCCGACGTCCGCATCGCGCCCGAGACCCGCGACCGCGTGCTGCGGACCATCGCCGAGACCGGGTACGCCGCGGATCCCGTGGCCCGCCGCCTCGCCGCGCGGTTCAACCGGATCATCGGCGTCTTCACCTACGAGCCCGCCTTCCCCAGCGGCAGCCGCGACTTCTTCCACCCCTTCCTGCTGGGCATCGAGGAGTACGCGGAACGGGCCGGCTGCGACCTGCTGCTGTTCACCAGCGCCCCCGTGGTCGACGGCCGGCGACGCATCTTCCACCAGGACAACCGGCTCCGCCTGGCCGACGGGTGCATCCTGCTCGGGCAGGAGATCGACGCCGCGGAGCTGCACCGGCTCAACCGCGACGGCTTCCCGTACGTCGCCGTCGGGCGCCGCGACGACGCCGGCGGCCCGGTGCCGTACGTCGGCGCCGACTACGCCGCGGCGGTGGGCGAGTTGGTCGGCCTGGCCCTCGCCCGCGGCCACCGGCGCCTGGCCTACCTGAACACGGAGCTGACCGCGGAGTCCTCGGCGGACCGGCGGCGCGGGTTCGTCGCGGCCGCGACGGCCGCGGAGAGCGCCCGGCACCTGACGACCGTCGGCCGGGACGCCGAGGCGATCCTCGACGACCTGCTGGCCGAGGCGACCACCGTCGCCTTCGTCGAGGACTTCGCCACCGCCGTGGCGCTGGCGCTGGCCACCCGGCGGCGCGGCCTGGGCGTGCCCGGCGACCTGTCGATCCTGACCCTCGGCGACCCGACGGTCCCGGTTCCCACCGACCTCGCGTTCACCGGATTCCGCATCCCCCGCGAGGAGATGGGTCGGCAGTCGGTCGAGGTGCTGGCCAGCGTCATCGACGGCAGCGCCGTCGGCGTCCAGCAGCGGCTCCTGCCCTGCGAACTCGTCGAGGGCGACACCCTCGGCACCCCTGATCGGCGGTCCACCGCAGCTGAGCGGTGACCGTGCAACCCGGAAGGAAGCAAGTGGTACAGATGCGTGCGGACGTCCTCGTCGTCGGGGGCGGGCTGGGCGGGGTGGCGGCGGCGCTCGCCGCGGCCCGGGCCGGCCGGTCGGTCATCCTGACCGAGGAGTTCGACTGGCTCGGCGGACAGCTCACCAGCCAGGCGGTCCCGCCGGACGAGCACTCCTGGATCGAACAGTTCGGGGCCACGGCGAGCTACCGGGCCCTGCGCACCGGGATCCGCGACTACTACCGCCGGCACTACCCGCTCACCGAGCGGTCCCGGGCCTGGACCGACCTCAACCCGGGCGCCGGCTGGGTGAGCCGGGTCTGCCACGAGCCCCGGGTGGCCGTCGCCGTCATCGAGCAGATGCTGGCGCCGTTCCTCGGCTCCGGCCGGCTGACCGTGCTCCAGCCGTACCGGCCGGTCGCCGCCGAGACCGACGGGGACCGGGTGGTCGGGGTGACCGTGGCGCACCGCGACCGGGACGAGCGGATCGACCTCGTCGCGCCGTACATCCTGGACGCGACGGAGACCGGCGAGCTGCTGCCGCTGACCGGCACCGAGTACGTCACCGGCTTCGAGTCGCAGGCCGACACCGGCGAGCCCAGCGCGCCGGCCGAGGCGCAGCCGATGAACATGCAGGCCGTCTCCGTCTGCTTCGCCCTCGACCACGTCGACGGCGACCACACCATCGACCGGCCGGCGAACTACGACTTCTGGCGCGACTACAAGCCGGACTTCTGGGGCGACCGGCTGCTGTCCTGGCGGTCGCCGCACCCGCGCACCCTGGAGATCGTCGAGCGCAGCTTCACGCCCAACCCCGACGACGACCCGCTGGCCGTCAACGCCGACCAGCGGCTCAACCCCGGCGACGGCAACCTCTGGACGTTCCGGCGCATCGCCGCCCGGCGCAACTTCACCGACGGCGCGTACGACAGCGACATCACGCTGGTGAACTGGCCGATGATCGACTACTTCGAGGGCCCGGTCATCGACGTGCCGAACGCGTCGTGGCACCTGAGCAAGGCCCGCGAGCTGTCGTACTCGGTGCTCTACTGGATGCAGACCGAGGCGCCGCGGCCCGACGGCGGGACCGGCTTCCCCGGCCTGCGCCTGCGCGGCGACGTGACCGGCAGCCGCGACGGCCTGGCCCAGGCGCCCTACATCCGGGAGTCGCGCCGCATCCGGGCCGAGTACACGGTGGTCGAGCAGGACCTGTCGCTGGCCGTGCGCGGCGAGCACGGCGCGGTCGCCTACCCGGACTCGATCGGCGTCGGGATGTACCGCATCGACCTGCACCCGTCCACCGGCGGCGACAACTACATCGACGTCGGCTCGTGCCCGTTCGAGATCCCGCTGGGCGCGCTCATCCCGCAGCGGGTCGAGAACCTGCTCCCGGCCGGCAAGAACATCGGCACCACCCACATCACCAACGGCAGCTACCGGCTGCACCCGGTCGAGTGGAACGTCGGCGAGGTCGCCGGCCTGCTCGCCGACTTCTGTCTGGCGCGGGGCGAGTCCCCGCGCGCGGTCCGCGGCACCCCCCGCCTGCTGGCCGACTTCCAGGACCGCCTCTCGGCGGCCGGCGTGGAACTGCGCTGGCCCCAGGTCGCGGGCTACTGAACACCCCCGTTGAGGAGAAGATCATGAGATTGGGAAAGGCTGTGCGCGGCGTCGCCGCGACACTGGCCGGCGTCCTCGCGCTGTCCGCCTGCGGCGGCGGTGACGAGGCCGGGGACAAGGGTCCGGCGAGTCTGCGGATGACCGTCTGGTCGGCCAACGAGGCACACCTCAAGCTGTTCAACGAGATCGCCGACGAGTACCGCAAGACCCACCCGGAGATCTCGGCGATCACGTTCGACCCGCTGCCCTTCGAGAACTACACCACCACGCTGACCACCCAGATCGCCGGCGGGAACGCGCCCGACCTGGCCTGGGTGTTCGAGAACTCGGCCCCCGACTTCGTCTCCTCCGGCGCGCTGCTGCCGCTGGACGAGACGCTGAAGAAGGCCGAGGGCTACCAGTACGACGACATCTCCCCGGCCACGCTCAAGCTCTGGCAGGACGGGGGCAAGCTGTACGCGTACCCGTTCTCCACCTCGCCGTTCGGTGTCTTCGTCAACACCGACCTGCTCAAGAAGGCCGGGCAGAAGACCCCGGCCGAGCTGGTCGCGGCCGGGCAGTGGAACTGGGACACCGCGCTGACGGTCGCCGGCGCCACCGCGGGCGCCACCGGCAAGGCCGGCCTGGTGATCCGCGACTTCGACTACAAGGGCTGGGACAACCTCTCGACCTTCTGGACGGGTTGGGGCGCCCAGGCGTGGAGCGAGGACGGGAAGTCCTGCGGCTTCGCCGCCCCGGAGATGGTCGAGGCGATGACCACCCTGCACAAGGCGATCTTCACCGGCAAGGCGCTGCCCGGCCCGGGCACGACCGCCGACTTCTTCGCCGGCGACGCGGCCATGACGGTCACCCAGATCTCGCGCGCCTCGCTGCTGAAGCCGGGCGGCTTCGGCTGGGACCTGGTCCCGCTGCCGGCCGGGCCGAAGGGCAACTACTCCGTGGTCGGCCAGGCCGGCGTCGGCGTGATGAAGAAGAGCAAGAACGCCGACGCTGCGGCGGACTTCCTCGCCTTCCTGACGAACCCCACCAACTCGGCCAAGCTGGCCCAGTTCTTCCCGCCGCCGCGCCAGTCGCAGCTCACCGCGGAGACGCTGGCCAAGACGAACCCGACGCTGAAGCCCGAGCAGTTGCAGAAGGTCGTCATCGACGGCATCACCAACGGCGTGGTCAAGCCCAGTCACGCCGGGCAGGCGGAACTCAGCCAGCAGGTGCGCGCCGGGCTCGACCCGCTCTGGAAGGCGGACGCGGACGTCAAGGCCGTCCTCGACGGTGTCTGCACCAAGATCCAGCCGCTGCTGGCGAAGTAGGGCAGCCTGACCATGTCCCAGACGGACACGACGGTGGGCGGGGCCGAGGCCCCGCCCACCCGGGACCGGTCGCGGCCGTACTGGACCAGTCGCCGCCGCGACCAGCTCACCGGTTACCTGTTCATCGCTCCCCAACTGCTCGGCAGCGCCGTCTTCGTGATCCTGCCGCTGATCCTGGTGGTCTGGTACAGCCTGCACGAGTGGAACGTGCTGGCCGGCACGTTCGAGTTCGTCGGCACCGAGAACTACGCGAACCTCGCCGAGGACACCAACCTGGGCTCGGTGCTGCGGGCCACCGGCCTCTTCTCGGTCGGGCTGGTGGTGTTCAACCTCGGCCTGGCCCTGCTGCTCGCCGTACTGCTCAACCAGAAGCTGCGCGGGACGATCGTGTTCCGCACCCTGTTCTTCTCCCCCGTGGTGGTCTCGCTGGTCGCCTGGACCATCGTGTGGGGGTTCCTGCTGCAGGACAACGGCGGCGTGAACGGCCTGCTCGACACCGTCGGCGTGGACGGGCCGAACTGGCTGCGCGGTGAGGGCACCGCCATGTTCTCGGTCGTCGTGGTGCAGGTGTTCAAGAACGTCGGCCTGAACATGGTGCTCTTCCTGGCCGCGCTCCAGGGCGTGCCGGGCGAGCTGTACGAGGCCGCCGAGGTGGACGGGGCGAGTCGGCTGCGCCAGTTCTGGCGCATCACCGTGCCGATGATCAGCCCGACCATCCTGCTCACGTCGATCATCACGGTGGTCGGCTCGTTGCAGGTCTTCGCGCAGATCGCGGTGCTGACCCAGGGCGGCCCCGGCACGTCGACCACGGTCCTCGTCTACTACCTCTACCAGCAGGCGTTCCAGTTCCACCACTTCGGCTACGGCGCCACCCTGTCGATCGTCCTGTTCGGCATCGTGCTCGCGCTCACCGTGCTGCAGTGGCAGATGCGTAAGAGGTGGGTCCACCATGAGTCGTGAGCTGTCGCGCCGGACCAAGCTGGTGCTCTACGGGGTGCTGATGGTCCTGGCGGTCCCGTTCGTCTTCCCGACCTGGTGGATGGTCACCTCGTCGCTGAAGCCGGTGGCGGACATCTTCGCCTTCCCGCCGAAGCTGATCCCGGTCGACGCGGAGCTGGACGCGTACCGGCGGGTGTTCGAGTTGCAGCCGTTCGGTCAGCAGTACCTGAACAGCCTCTACATCGCGCTGGTCGTCACCGTCGGCACCCTGGCGGTGGCGGCGCTGGCCGGGTACGCCTTCGCACGGATCCGCTTCCGCGGCCAGAACGTGCTCTTCCTGGTGATCCTCGCCGGCCTGCTCATCCCGAGCGAGGTGACGATCGTGCCGCTGTTCCAGATGTTCTTCAAGCTGGGCCTGGTCGACACCCACTGGCCGCTGATCCTGGTGCCGATCCTGGGGGCGCCGAGCGTGCTGGCGACCTTCATCATGCGGCAGTTCTTCATCAGCCTCCCCGGCGAGCTGGAGGAGGCGGCCCGGGTGGACGGGCTGGGTCGGTTCGCCACCTTCTGGAAGATCGCCCTGCCGCTGTCCCGGCCCGCGCTGGGCGCGGTCGCCATCTTCACCTTCCTGCACAGCTGGAACCTCTACCTGGAACCCATCGTGTTCCTCTCCTCGCCGGACAAGTTCACCCTGCCGCAGGCGCTCACCCAGTTCGTCGACGCCTACGGCGGCCCGATGTGGAACGTCCAGCTCGCCGCGGCGTCGATGACCGCGCTGCCGGTCCTGGTGGTCTTCGTCATCGCGCAGAAGCAGTTCGTCGAGGGCCTGGCGCACACCGGGCTCAAGGGATGACGGTGCCGGCGCCCCTGGTGGGCCTCGACATCGGCGGCACCAAGACGGCGGCGGCGCTGGTCGGAGCCGACGGGACGGTGCTCGGGCGTCGCCTGGCGCCCACCCCCGCCGGGTCGGGGCCGGCGGCCGTGCTGGACACCGCCGCGCGGCTCGCCCGGGAACTGCTCGATCCGGGCGGCGCCGACCCGGTCGGCGTGGGCACCGCCGGCACGGTCGACCCGGCCACCGGCACCATCCGGTACGCCACCGACAGCCTGCCCGGCTGGACCGGCACACCGGTCGCCGACGAGTTGGCCGCGCGGCTGGCCCGACCGGTCCGCGTCACCAACGACGTGAACGCCGCCGCTCTCGGCGAGAGCTGGGTCGGCGCCGGCCGGGACCGGCGGGACCTGCTGCTGGTCGCGGTCGGCACGGGCCTGGGCGGCGCGATGCTCCAGCACGGCCGGATCGCCACCGGGGCCCGGGGCGGCGCCGGCGAGGTGGGGCACCTGCCGGCTCCCGGCGCCGAGCGGCTGCGCTGCGGCTGCGGCCGGTACGGGCACCTGGAGGGCGTCGCCTCGGGCACCGGGCTGTCCGGCGCGTACGCCCTCGAGACCGGCCTGCGGATCACCGGACGGGCCGTGGCCGAGCGGGCGGCGGCCGGCGAACCGGCCGCCCGGGAGGTGGTGGACCGCGCCGCCACGGCCCTCGGCCGGGCGCTCGCGGGGCTGGTCGCCCTGCTCGATCCGCAGGCGGTGGTGGTCGCGGGCGGGGCGGCCGACGCCCTGCTCCCCGGCGCCCACGCCGCCTTCACCGCCGAGCTGCCCGCGGCCTGGGCGGACGTGCCCCTGTTCCCCGCGGCGCTCGGCGCCGACGCGGTCGTCGTGGGCGCCGCGCGGCTGGCGGGCCACCCCGGCCACGGCCGGCAAACGGGCGACGCCGACGCGGGCGACGCCCCCGCCGTGGTCACCGACGAGAGGACGAGAGCGTGAACGTGTTCGACAAGCTGGCCGGCGGCCTCGTGGTCTCCTGCCAGCCGGTGCTCGACGACCCCGACGACCCGATGCGCGACCCGTACGTCCAGGCCCGGGTGGCCGCGGCGGTGGTCCGGGGCGGCGCGGTGGCCGTCCGGGCCAACGGCATCGCCGACATCAGGGCGATCCGCGCCGCCGTCGACGTGCCGATCATCGGGTTGCACAAGCAGGGCGTCGACGGGGTGTTCATCACCCCGACGGCGGCGCACGCGGTCGACGTCGCCGCGGCCGGCGCGCACATCGTCGCCGTGGACGCCACCGACCGTCCCCGCCCGGACGGGCGCAGCTTCGCCGACACGGTCCGGGCGGTCCGGGAGCGGACCGACGCGCTGGTCCTCGCCGACGTCTCCACCGTCGAGGAGGGAGTGGCCGCCGTGCGCGACGGTGCGGACGCCGTCGCGACGACCCTCTCCGGCTACACCCCGGCCAGCCCGCCGACCGACGGACCGGACCTGACGCTGCTGGCCCGGCTCGCCGACGTGCTGGCGGTGCCGGTGATCGCCGAGGGGCGCTACCGCAACGCCGAACAGATCGGGCAGGCGTTCGCGGCCGGCGCCCACTCGGTGGTGATGGGCAACGCGGTCACCTCGCCGCTGTGGATCACCCGTCGCCTGGTGCCGGCCACCCCGTCGGGCAGCCGGCTCACCTGACGCCGCCGGAGCGGGACCGGGTGCGGCCCGGCGCCGCGGCGGTGGTCCCGGGCACGATGTCGCAGGGCAGGCTGCGTTGCAGCGCGTCGGCGCTCAGCGCGGGGCCGACCAGCTGTTCGAAGAGGAGTCGCACCGCACCCGCGCCCATCTGCTCCCGGGGGATCCGGAACCCGGTCCAGTCGATGTCGCCCGGGCTGCCGTCCTCGACGTCACCGAGCTGGGCCAACGACAGGTCGCCGGGGACGGACATCCCCCGCGCCAGCGCCGCCGCCCGGATCTGCGGGGCCAACCCGGACGGCCAGACCACCGCCGCGGTGAGCCCGTTGTCGTCGAGCAGGTCGAGCGCCTCGCCGCCGGTCAGCCCGGTCCCGTCCAGCACGACCGGGCGGCTCCGGGCGGCCCGTACCGCCTGGTGGTAGCCCTGCGCGCGGTCCACCGACGGCTCGTCCCGGCGCAGATCGCCGAGGAATCCGACCCGTTCGTGGCCGAGGGCGAACAGCCGCTCGACCACCTCGCGGGTGGCGGTCACGTAGTCGGCTCCGACGTACGGCACGGTGCCGGCGTCGGACTCGCGGCGGCCGATGAAGGCGAACGGGAAGTCGCGGCTGAGCAGGTCCGCCAGGTCGCGCTTGTCGTCGTGCCGGCCGAGCAGGACGCAGCCGTCGGCGACGCCGAGCCGGCGGGATCCGTCGCCGAGCAGGCGCCGCCCCTGCCGCGACGGGGTGCTGGTGAAGAAGAGCAGGTCGCACCCGAGCTCCTCGGCCTGCGCCTCGACGCCGACGAGGAAGGGGTGGTAGAAGTCCCGGCTGTCGCGCGGGAAGACGGGCTCGTAGGTGAAGACGCCGACGATCCGGGTACGTCCCCCGGCCAGGCGTTGGGCGGCCGGGTTCGCGACGTACCCGGTCATCCGGATGGCGTCGAGCACCCGCTGGCGGGTCTGCTCGCCGACGCGTCGGCGACCCGTGTCGCCCCCGTTGAGGATCAGCGACACGGTCGCCTGGCTGACCCCGGCGAGCCGGGCCACGTCGGCCTGGGTGGCCCGCCCGTTGGTGCCTGGCATCGTCGTCACCTCCGTGTCCCGGCCGCTGGCCGGGGGCCCGCTCCCGTGCCGTCGCCCCGGCTGGTCATGCGCATGACCACACGATCGCACACGGCGACGTCTCGGGAGCGGGCTGCCGTGAATGATCAGCCCGCCGGCCGCCGCAAGTCAATGTTACGGGGAGGTTTCATATTTTGGCGGCCCGGCCCTTGACAGCCCGGGCCTGCGCAAACATTCTGGTTATGCGCATGACCACATAGTCGCCGACCGGTCCCCGCGGGGGCAGGAAAGGCGTACCGATGATCCAGGCTCCACCCCGGCGGGCAGCCGGCCGCCGACCCCCAGCAGGTCGGGTACGGGTCGGCATGCTGGCCGGTTCCCTCCTCCTCCTGGCCGCCACGGCGGTGGCGCCGGCGGTCGCCGCCGCGCCGGCGGCGACCCCCACCCGGCCGGCCGCCTCGACCTCCGTCTACCGCAGCATGCCGACCGACCCCACCGCGGTCGTCCTCGGCAGCGCGCAGTTCCCGGTGCACGGCGACGGCACCGGTGACGACACCGCCTCGGTGCAGGCCGCCATCGACGAGGCCTCCCGCCGAGGCGGTAAAAACTGGCTGGGCAACATCGTCGGCGGGGCACGCAACGTCACCGTCGGGGACGGCGGCGGTGTGGTCTTCGTGCCGGAGGGGCGTTACCGCCTCTCCCGGCAGGTGGACCTGCACGCCTCGGTACGCCTGGTCGGGTTCGGCGCCGAGCGGCCCGAGTTCGTCCTCGGCGAGTCCACCCCCGGCTTCCAGGACGGCAACCAGTCCTTCCTCTTCGCCGCGCTGCGCCGGCCCTTCCAGCCGGACGCGCCCCGCAGCTTCGGCAACAACGACACCTTCGGCACCGGCCTGATCAACCTGGACATCCGGATCGAGCCCGGCAACCCCGCCGCGGTGGCCGTACGCTTCAGCGGCGCGCAGATGTTCGTCCTGCAGGACCTCGACATCCACGTCGGTACGGGATACGCCGGGATCGACCACAACGCAAACCTGATCCAGCGGGTCAACGTGCACGGCGGCACGGTCGGCATGCTGGCCTTCGCCGCCTCGCCGGGCTGGCAGACCACGCTGCTGGACACCACGTTCACCGGCCAGCGTGAGGCGGCCATCAAGCTGCACACGGACAGCAAGCTGAGCCTGATCCGCAACCGCTTCGTCGACTCGCCGGCCGGCATCGTCGCCACCCCCGACCAGACCCAGCGCCTCTACGTGCAGGACTCGGTCTTCGAGAACATCAGCGGATCGGCGATCACCCTCAACGACAGCGAGTCCGTCGCCGGGGGCAACGAACCGGAACTCGTCCGCGCCCAGAACCAGCTCAACGTCGTCGACACCGGGGTCACCGGGACCGGGGCGCTGCTGACCACCGTCCCCAGCGGACGCACCTGGGTCGGCCCCGGCCCGTCGTACCTGGTGCGGGACGCCACGCTCGGGCTCCGGGTCGACGACGCGCTCGGCGACGACGAGCGGCGCACCGACGGCGTCCTGGTCTCCGCGACACCGGCCGCCCCGGCGAGCTTCGCACGGCTGCTGCGCACCGACGCGCCCCTGCCTCCCGCCACCGGCAGCTGGGTCAACGTGGTCGAGTACGCCGCCGCCAGGGGCGTCACGGTCGGCACCGGCACCGGCGACGACCACGCCGTCTTCCAGCAGGCCCTCGCCGAGCACGACACCGTGTACGTGCCGATGGGGCAGTACCTGATCGGCGACACCCTGCGGCTGCGGCCACAGAACAACCTGATCGGCCTGCATCCCCGCCAGACCTGGCTGAAGCTGCCGGACAACGCCGCCGGATTCACCGACCCGGACCAGCCGAAGGCGATGGTCCAGACCCCGCTCGGCGGGACGAACCAGGTGACCGGCCTCGGCCTGGACTCCGCGCAGCAGACCGCGGGCTCGGTGCACGTGCACTGGCGCTCCGGCGCGCAGAGCTACCTCGCCGACATCGCCACCCAGTTCGTCAAGTGGCACCCGGAGCAGACCGCGCCCGGCGACCCCGGCGCCGGCGATCCCGGCTACCAGTACCGGGGCCGGCACAAGTACAGCTTCTGGGTGCAGGGCGGTGGCGGGACCTTCGCCAACATCTGGAGCGTCGCCGGCTGGGCCGACAACGGGTTCCTCGTCGAGGACACCTCGGTGCGCGGCCGGATGTACGAGGTCTCCGTCGAGCACCACGAGCACCGCGAGGTCGTGCTGCGCCGGGTCCGCGACTGGGAACTGCACGCGCTGCAGACCGAGGACCACATCTACGGCTGGCGCTCCCAGGCCGTCGAACTCGACGACGTGCACGACGTCCTGTTCGGCAACACGGTCTTCTTCCGGGTGGCCACCGTGCAGGGCCCGTACCCGTACGCGGTGGGCCTGCGCGACAGCACCGGGATCGTGATCCGCGGCACCCGGGGCTACCGGCCCGACAACGTGGCCAACACCCGGTGGGGCGCGACCATCGCCGACGTGACGACCGGCCGGACCGTACCCGAGATCGAGGTGGCGTACCTCGGGGTCGGGGTGACCGGCGCGACGCCCGGCCCGGCCGGCGCGCACGTCGCGCTGGACGCGCCGGAGATCCGGGTGCTGCCCGGCCGGACCGGCGGCACCGTGCTGCGGGTACGCAACGACGGGCCCGGCCCGGTCACCGCCCTGGCGGTCGACGCCGACGCGCCGGCCGGCTGGCAGGTGCGGGCGCGGCCGGACGCCACGGAACTGCCCGCGGGCGCGACCGCGCCGGTCGCGGTCGCCGTGGCGGTCCCCGCCGACGCGGTGACCGACGGCACCCTCCGGTTGACCGTCTCGTTCACCCGGGGCGGTCACCGGCAGGAGATTCCGCAGACCCTGCGGGTGGGCGTGGCCGGGGAGAACCTCGCCCGGGGCGCCGCCGTGCAGGCGAGCTCGGTGCTCTCCGGCAACGTCGCCGCCCACGCGGTGGACGGCGACCGCACCGGAGCCCGCTGGATCTCCGGCTCGGCCGACCCGGCGCCGACGCTCACCCTGGATCTCGGCCGACCGGCGGACCTCCAGCGGCTCGACCTCTACAGCGGGGTGGCCGGCTCGGAGAGCCTGCGGGTGCGGGCCTTCCGGGTGGAGGCCCTCGTCGACGGGGTCTGGACCGCCATCGGTTCCGCCGCGGCGAACACCGCCAGCCCGGCCCGGGTCGACCTGGTCGGCGCGCCGGCCGGGATCCGGCAGGTCCGTGTCGTGTTCACCGAGCCCAGCCCGACCGACGGGCTGGCCCGGGTCTTCGAGGTGGAGATCCATGGCAGCCGCTGAACCGTGGCGATCCCGTCCGGTGGGCCGACGGGCGATCGGCCGGGGCCTGCTGGCCGTGGCGGCGGGATCGACGCTGCTTCCGGCGCTCCCGGCCACCGCCGGCCGGGCCGACCCGGGCGCCGCTGACGCGGCGGGCACCGAACCGGCCGTCGTCGACCAGGCCGAGGTGGTGGCGGCGGCGTCGGTCGTCCCCGCCGCCGGGGCCCTGTTCGGCGCCTTCGTCAAGCACGATCCGGACCGCGACCCGGGGATCTCCGAGCCGGAGGCGCTGGAGTCGGTGACCCACGAGCGGCTCGGCATCGACCACTCCTTCCAGCACTGGGGGCAGCCGTTCCGCGCCGACCGGCTCACCGACGACATCGCCCGGGGGCGTACCCCGCTGCTCTCCTGGGGAGCCGGCCCGCAGAGCGTGCTGGCCGCGACGGCGCAGGGCGCCAACGACGAACTGGTCCGGCGGCAGGCGGGCTGGCTGCGGGCCCTGCGGCAGCCCGTACTGCTGCGCTTCACCTGGGAGATGGACCTGCCGCAGCGCGGCTACACCCCGGCGACGTTCAAGGAGGCGTGGCGCCGGGTCCGGACGATCTTCCGGGAGGAACGCGCCGACAACGTGGCGTTCGTCTTCTGCCCGACCTGGCTGGCCTTCAGGACGGGGCGGGTCTCGTCCTTCTGGCCCGGTGACTCGATGGTCGACTGGGTCGGCGCCGACGGGTACGCCCGCCCGAGCAACGACCACGCGCCGTTGACCGAGCTGTTCCCCTGGTTCTACGACTTCGGGATCCGGCACGACAAACCGATGATCCTCGCGGAGGTCGGCGTCAACGACACCGCACCGGGGGTGCAGGCCGACTGGCTGCGCCAGGCCCGCACGGACCTACGGACGACGTTCCCGCTGGTACGGGCGATGGTGTACTTCGACTCCAGGGGCAGCGGGGAGACCGACTGGGTCCTGCCGGGCAATCCGCGTACGGAGGCCGCGCTGCGCCAGCTGGTGCACGACCCGTACTTCCTGCCGCGCCCGGGCCTCGGCCGGTAGGACCGGTCCCGTCGGGGGGCGGGCCGGTGCCGACGAACCGTCGACGCCGGCCCGCCCCACGTTCAGGAGACTGATCCGGGGCAGCAGACCGTGAGCGCGCCGGGCACCACCCGCACCTTGAGCCTGGTGGTCTCCCCGCGGGCGCCGCCGTCCAGCTCGTACGTGCGCGGCGCCGCGAGACGGACCTTGATCTTTCGACCCCGGGTGATCCGCACGAACGGCGACTCCTCCGGGCGGCCGGCGGCCATCCGGCCCAGGGTGCGCGCCCAGTCCACCGCGCCGTCGGCGGTGGACACGCCGACCTCCAGGCAGCCGTCGTCGGGCCGGGCGTCGTCGAACGCCGGGATGCCGCCGGTGATCGTGCCGACGTTGCCGAACAGCACGCAGCTCGCGTCGCCGTCGAACCAGTCCGCGCCGTCGACCGTGATCCGGGTCCGGACCAGCTCGCCGCGGACGTGCCGCAGCCCCGTCCACATGTAGGCGAGGCGACCGAGCTTGCCCTTGAGCGTGCGGTCGGCCTCACGGATGAGGTCGCCGTCGAAGCCGGCGCCGGCCATCACGGCGAAGTGCTCGCCGTTGACCCGACCCAGGTCCAGGGCGCGGCGCCGGCCGTGCAGGCCGATCCGGACGGCCTCGGGCAGATCCTCCGGGATGCCCAGGTTGGCGGCGAAGAGGTTGGCGGTGCCGGCGGGCAGGATGGCCATGGCGGTGTCGGAGCCCGCGAGGGCGTCGGCGCAGCGCTGCACCATGCCGTCGCCGCCCCAGACGAAGACCAGCTCGGCGCCCTTGCGCAGCGCCTTGCGGACCTTCTTCGGCGCCTTGCGGCTCTTCGGCACCTCGTACCAGATCAGCTGCCCGACCCCGGCGCCGGCCAGCTCGGCGCGCAGCGCGTCCAGGCCGCCGCCGAGGGTCTTCTTCCGGTGGGCGACGACCGCGACCGTGCCCACCCGGGCCGCGGCCGCCGGTTCGTCGCCCACCGTGCTGCTCGTGCTCATGGCCGCCGGGAATACCCGGCCGGCGAGGTTTCCACGCCCCGCCGGCCGCTCCGGGTGGCCGGCGGGCACGGCCGGGCCTCACCCTCGCGTCGGCCGCCGGCCCCGGGTCGACACGAACTGGTACGACAGCACGGCGAAGCCGGGGTCCCGTACGAGCCTGCGGAACGCCTTCAGCTGGCCGGGCGACACCCCCGCCTCGATCAGCTCCGGCTCCAGCTGCCGGGAGTTCGTCTCGTACAGCGACGCGCCGAGCGAGCCACCGGGCCAGCTCTGCGAGTGGGTGACCGTGTCGACCTCGACCAGTCCCGCCGACGCGAGGTGCCCGTGCACGTCCTGCGCCCAGGCCAGATCCGCGCCGTGGCTCTGCAGGACGCCGAGCATCGCGTCCGTCACGTGGGCGAAGAGCTTCGCCGCGTCGTCGCTCGGCGCGGCCAGTACGCGCAGCGGCGCGGTGCAGTCGAACTCCTCGACGACCAGCCACCCGCCCGGGGCCAGCGCGGCGGCGAGCGCGGTCAGCACGCGCCGCCGCTCCGGCAGGTGCAGCAGCACCAGCCGGGCGTGGATCACGTCGAAGGCGTCGCCGGGCGGCGGCTCGCTGCGCACGTCGTGCCGGCGGACGTCGAGGTTCGCCGCGGGGGCGAGGTGCGCGGTGTCGATGTCGGTCGCCAGCACGCGCCCCGCCGGGCCGACCGCCTCGGCCATGCTGCGGGCGACCGAGCCGCCGCCGGCGCCGATCTCCCAGCACACGGCGCCCGGGGCGAGCACCGGGGCGCCGAGCCGGGCCGCCGTGATCGGATCCAGGAACGACTCCAGCGCCCGCAGCTGGGGCACCGCCTCCGGGGCCGCGTTGTCGAACGTGTACTCGGTGTCACGGATGTCTGTCGGCATCGTCGCTCGTTCCTGTCGAGGATGGTCGGTTCAGGTGTGCGGGATCGGCCCGGAGCCCGGGCACCGGTCGGGGCGCCGGCAGCTCCGCGACCGCGGCGACGCTGAGCATCGCCGCCAGCCGGCCCGGCTCGGCCCGGGCCTCGTCCGCCGGGCGGTCGTAGACCACCCGGCCGTACTCGAGCACCGCGATCCGGTCCGCGATCTCGACGGCGTGCTGGAGCTGCTGCTCGACGAGGAGCACGGCCAGCCCGGTGCCGGCCAGGGTGCCGACGAGGTCGCGCACCCGGGCCGCCAGGCCGGGGGCGAGCCCTTCGCACGGCTCGTCCAGCAGCAGCACCCGGGGCTGGCCGAGCAGGGCCCGGGCGATGGCCAGCATCTGCTGCTCGCCGCCGGAGAGCTGGTCGCCGCGGTGGCGCAGCCGGGCCGCCAGCCGGGGCAGCAGCTCCAGGATCCGCGCGACGGTCCACCCCTCGCCCCCGGGCGTCGCGGCGCGCCACGGCACCGCCGCCAGGGCGAGGTGCTCGGCCACGGTCAACCGGGAGAAGACCCGCCGGCCCTGCGGGACGAGGCCGACCCCGCACCGGGCGATGCGGTGCGGCTGCCGGCCGGCGACCTGCACGCCGCCGACCTCGATCCGCCCCCCGGAGGGCCGCACCAGCCCGGCGACGGTGTGCACGAGGGTGCTCTTGCCGGCGCCGTTGCGACCCACCACCGCCTGCACGGTGCCGGCCGCCACGTCGAGGGTGACCTCGTGCAGCACGGTCCCGCCGGCGTAGCCGGCGCAGAGCCGCTCCGTACGCAGCATCAGGCCACCCCCTCCGCGTAGGCCCGCCGGACCGGACCGGAGGCGCGGATCTCCGCCGGCGTCCCGGTGGCCACCGTCCGGCCGTCCCGCAGCACGGTCACCTGGTCGCAGAGCGCGTACACCAGGTCCAGCCGGTGCTCGACCAGCAGCACCGCGACGGCGCGCGGCAGGGCCCGCAGGAACTCCACCAACCGGCCGACCTCGACGACGGACAGCCCGGCGGCCGGTTCGTCGAGCAGCAGCAGCCGCGGACGGCCGGCCAGGGCCATGGCGATCTCGAGTTGCCGGCGCTGCCCGTGGGCGAGCTGACCGGCGGGAGTCCCGCCGACGTCGCGCAGGCCCAGCCGCTCCAGCCACGCGCCCGCCGTACGCTCGGCGGCGCCCCGCCGCGCGCCCGGCCGCCACCGGCCCGGCCGCACCGCGTGGGGCAGCGCGGCGACCACCACGTTCTCGGTCGCGGTCAGGGTCGACCACACGGCGGGGCGCTGGTGGATCCGGCCGATGCCCCGCCGGGCGCGGGCGGCCGGGCCGAGCCGGGTGACGTCCCGGCCGGCGAGGAGCACGCGGCCGCCGCCCGCCCGGGTCGCCCCGCCGAGCACGTCGAGCAACGTGGTCTTGCCGGCGCCGTTGGGCCCGATCAGGGCGTGCCGCTGGCCGTGGTCGATCCGCAGGTCGACGCCGTCCAGCGCGGCCAGCGACCCGTACCGGACCGTGACGCCCCGGGCGGCGAGCAGCGGCGTCACGTGCGTGCCCCCGTCGGCGCCGGCCGCTGCGGACCGGGCGGGTGCGCCGGCAGCCCGGGCAGCAGCCGCCCCCGCCCGCCCCACGGCCGGTGCCCGTCGCCCGGCAGCAGGTAGACGGTGACGACGAACGCCACCCCCAGCACCAGGGGCGCGTGCCCGGGGAGCACGCCGAAGAGCCAGTCCCGGGCGGCGACGACGAGCGCGGCGCCGACCAGCGCGCCGCCGACCGACGCGGCGCCGCCGACCACCACGCCGAGCAGCAGGAGCGCGGAGGTGTCGAACCCGAAGTCGGCCGGCGAGATGAACTGCTGGGCGACCGCCAGCAGGGAGCCCGCGGCGCCCGCGACCGCCCCCGCGGCCACGTGCACGGCCGCCACGTGCGCCGGCACCCGGTGGCCGCTGGCCCGCAGCCGCGCCTCGTCGTCCCGGCCGGCCCGCAGCAGCAGGCCGACCCGCGTGCGCAGGATCAGCGACACCGCGCCGACCAGCACGGCGACGACCACCAGGGCGTACAGGTAGCGCGCCCGGTCGGTGGCCAGCACCGGCAGCCCCCACAGGGGCCGCACGGGCGGAACCCCGGCGAGGCCGTCGGTGCCGCCGGTCACCGAACGCCACCGCCCGACGACGGTCACCACGAGCTCGCCGATCGCCAGAGTGATCATCAGGACGACCACGCCCCGCGCGGCGACCACGAGCGGAACCGTCGCCGCGGCCAGCGCCGCCCCGGCCGCCGCGGCGACGACCAGGTGCACCACCGCCACGTCGGAGAGTCGGCTGCCGACGACCGCGCTCGCGTACGCGCCCGCCGCGTAGGGCGCGGTCTGCCCGAGGGTGGGCAGCCCCGCGACGCCGGTGAGCAGGGCGACGCTCACCCCCACCAGGCCCAGCGCGAGGGTACGGGCCAGCAGCGCCACGGTGTAGTCGTCGACCGCCCACGGCGCCAGCACCAGGCCGACCAGGACGACGACGGCGACCCCGCGCCGCAGCGCGCGCACCGCCTCGTCCCTCACGACGTCCTCCGGGCCGTGGCCAGCCCCCGCGCCCGCACCGCGAGGACCGCGGCCATGGCGGCGAAGAGCAGGAACGGGGCGGCCGACGGGGCGAGCGCCACCCCGAGGGTCTGGATCTGCCCCACCGCCAGGGCCGCGAGCAGGGTGCCGGTCATCGACCCGAGGCCGCCGAGGACGACGACCACCAGGGAGAGCAGCAGCACCGCGTCGGCGGTGTCCGGCCCGGGGCCGATGATCGGCGCGCCGAGCACGCCCGCGGCGCCGGCCAGCGCCCCGGCGGTGGCGAGCACGCCGACGCGGATCCACGCCGGGTTCACGCCGAGGACGGCCACCATCTCGGCGTCGTCGACGGCCGCGCGGACCAGCATCCCGGCCCGGGTGCGACGCACCGCGACGTGGAGCAGACCGGCGAGCACGGCGGCCACGACGATGAAGACCAGCCGGTACGCCGCGTAGCGGTGCCCGGCCACCACCACCGACCCGTCCAGCGCCGCCGGCACGCGCACGGGCGGGTCGTCCGGCCCGAACGCCCCCGCGAGCAGGCTGCCCCCGGCCAGCGCCACCCCGAAGGTCAGCAGCGCCTGGGTGAGATGGCTGCGCGCGGCGACCCGGGTCAGCAGCCCGGCGACCAGCGCGCCGGCCGCGGTGGCGGCGACGGTCCCGACGGCCAGCGCCAGCACCAGGCTCGCCCAGCCGCCGTCGAGCAGCGCGGCGGCGGTGTACCCGCCGATGGCGTACAGGGTGCCGTGCGCCAGGTTCAGGATGCCGGCGACGCCGAAGCAGAGCACCAGACCCGCCGCGGCGACGAAGACCAGCAGCCCGTAGGCCACCCCGTCCAGGGCCGGGACCAGGTACGGGTCGATCCGGGTGTCGACCGCCACGGCGCTCACCCGCCGACGGTGGCGAGGTCACCCACGACGGTGTTGGACAGCGCGCGGCCGTCCTGGCGCACCTGGCGCAGGTACCACTTCTGCACCGGCGCGTGCGTGGTCGGCGAGAACTGCCAGGTGCCGCGCGGGCTGGCGATCTGGCCGAGCTGGCCGATGGCGGCGTTGATGCTCTCCGGGGTCGGGTCGTCGCCGGCCGCCGCGATGGCCCGGTCCAGCACAGCTGCGGCGTCGTAGGAGGCCATGGCGTACGTGGTCGGGGAGCCGTCGTTCTTCGCCTTCCAGGCGGCCACGAAGGCGCGGTTCTCCGCGTTGTCCAGGTCGGGCGAGTAGTTCAGCACCGAGTAGACGTCCCGGGCGGCCTCGCCCTGGGCGTCGAGCACCCCGCCCTCGGTCAGGAACCCGGCGGCGTAGAGCGGCAGGTCCCTGATCTCCGACTGCGCGTACTGCTTGACGAAGTCGACGGCCGCGCTGCCGGCGTAGAACGTGTAGACGGCGTCCGCGCCGGAGGCCTTGATCCGGGCGAAGTACGGGGTGAAGTTGGTGGTCGTCGGGAACGGGGTGAAGGTGGTCCTGCCGCCGGGGTTGGCCAGCGTGCCGCCGGCCTTGGCGAACGCGTCGGTGAAGCCGCGCAGCTCGTCCCAGCCGCCCTGGTAGTCCGGGCCGATGGCGTAGACGCTGCCGTCGACGTTGTCGCGCACGTGGCGGGCGATCGCCTCCCCCGGCTCGTCGGAGAGGTACGAGGTGTGCCAGATCCTGGACACGTCCTTGAGTTCGGGGCGGCCGTTCGAGCCGACGAACGGCACCTTGGTCTCGTTGAGCAGCGGATAGACCGCGGCCACCGAGCCGCCGCCGACAATCCCGGTGAGCGCGGCCACGCGATCCTGCTTGAGCAGTTTCGTCGCGGCGGGCACCGCGGTCGCGGCGCCGTTGCCCTCGTCGGCGACGACGAGGTCCACCTGCCGGCCGCCGAGCTTGCCGTCGTGGGTGGCCAGGTAGAGCTCGAAGCCGGCGCGGATCTCCTTGCCGACCGCCTGGTACGTGCCGGACAGCGACGCCAGCAGGCCGATCTTGATCGATCCGGCGGCGCCGGCGCCGCGCCCGCCGTCGGCACAGGCGGTCGCGGCGAGCAGGACGAGGGCGAGCAGGGCCGCGGTGCGGGCACGGCTGCGCCGGGGGATGGTCAGAGACATGTCTTCTCCAGGAGGGATGGGAGTTCCGGCGTGGGATGCCGGGGTGTCAGCGGCTGCGGCTCAGTGCCGCCCGCGCCGCCGGGGTCAGCGCGTCGCCGATGCGGTTCGCCAGCTCGGTCATCTCGTAGGAGACCTTGCCGACGTCGCACTGCGGGTCGGCGAGCACGAGCAGGGACGCGCCGTCGTTGAAGGCCATCGAGAACATGAAGCCGCCCTCGAGCTGGGTGACGTTGGAGATCACCGCACCGGCGTCGAAGAAGGCCGCCGCGCCACGCAGCAGACTCACCAGCCCGCTGCCGGTCGCCGCCAGCTGGTCCGCCCGGTCCGGGGGGAGGCCCCTGGTGGCGGCCACCATCAGTCCGTCGCTGGAGATCGCGATCGCATGGCTGACCTCGGTGGCGCGCTCGGCGAAGGCGTCCAGCAGCCAGCCGAGATCCTGTTGGTCGGTCACGTGCTCTCCCTGTCGGGTCAGTTGTTGATCAGGTTGGGCCGGCGTCCCGCCACGCCCCGCGCGTACGCGGCCATGGCGGTGGCCACCTGGGTCGGGTCGCGGTGCGCGGAGCGCTGCTGCGGCACGGTGACGCCGCCCGGCACCAGGTGCCGCTGCGGCTGACGCCGGGGCAGGCCGGACGTGGTGGTGGCGACGACCTCGGGCGCGTCGGCCCGGGCGGCGGTCTGCCAGGCGTCGTCGGCGGGGCTGCCCCACGGCCTCGCGTCCGCACGGTCGTCGTGGCCGGCCTGGAACCAGTGGTTGACCTCCTCGAAGATGACGAGTTCCTCGGTGGGCTCGTCACCTCGCCCGGACGGTGCCGGCGCGGGCCGGAACACCGGCGCCACCGGCAGCGCCCGGTCGGCCGCCGGGCTCCCCGCCCACGGCTGCGCCGGGCTTTCGGCCCACGGCTCCGGGGCCGCCCGGTACGCCGCCGGCACGCCGGTGGTCCGCGCCGCGCGCCGGGACGGCCTGGTGGGCGTGAGCAGGAACTCCTCCGGGGGCATCGGCCGGATGATCTCCCCGGGCAGCGCCGCCTCGGCGATGGTGCCGCGGCGGGGGCCCGGGCGGAGCTGGACGGCCGCGCCCAGCCGGGCGGCGAGCTGTCCCACGACGACCAGCCCCATCGCCCGCACGGCCGCGACGTCGATGGCGGGCGGACGGGCCAGCAGGTCGTTGAGCTGTTCGCGCCGCTGCGGGGAGAGCCCCACGCCTTCGTCGCTGACCTGGACGATCACCCGGTCGCCGAGGCTGCGGCCGGTCACCCACGCCTCGGTCCCCGGCGGGGAGTAGCCGGTGGCGTTGTCCATCAGCTCGGCCAGCAGGTGCACGACCTCGTCGACGGCGTCGGCCGCGACGGCGACGTCACCGTCGACCATGCCGAGACGGATCCGGGCGTAGTGCTCGATCTGGCTCTGCGCGGCCTGGAGCACCTGTTGCAGTGGCACGTCGTGCTGGCGCACCCGTCCCACCCCCACCCCGCCGAGCACCAGCAGGCTGGCGTTAATGCGCCCCATCCGGGTGGCCAGGTTGTCCAGCGTGTACAGCTGGTCCAGCCGCTCGGGGTCGGTCTCGTCCCGCTCGACCTTGTCGACCTGCGCCAGCACCGCGTCGACCAGCCGCTGCTCCCGGCGGCTGAGGTGGATGAAGATGTCGGCCGTGTTGGCCCGCATGACCGCCTGCTCGGCCGCCGTACGCACGGCCGCCCGGTGCACGGCGGCGAACGCCTCCCCCACCTCGCCGATCTCGTCGCCGCTGGACGGCTCCAGGGCCTCCGCGGACTGCCGGCGGGCCAGCTCGTCCGGGTCCACCGACGAGCTGTCCGGATGCTGGAGCCGGGCCACCACCTGCGGCAGCCGCTCGAACGCGACGGCGTTCGCCGCGTCGCGCAGCCGACGTAGCCGCCGCGTGATCTGCCGGGCCACCGCCCAGGTGACCAGGGCCGTGAGCAGCAGCGCCACCACCACGGCGGCCGCCTCCACGGCCGTGCGCCGCCGCTGGTCGGCGTGGGCGGACCGGATGTCGTCGAGCACCGCCGCGTCGACCCGTTGGCGCAGCTCGGCCAGGCGCACGGACCACTGCTGGGTCGCGGCGACCCAGGCGCCGAGGTCCAGCCGCAGCCGGCTGCCCGCCCGGGTCCTCGACACCTCGTCCTGCAACCGTTGGAGCAGCAGGGCGTCCCCGCCGCTGCCCGCCTGCTCCCACCAGCCCCGCCAGGCGGGCCGGGCGAGAGCCAGGAAGGACAGGCTGGACTCGGTGAAGCCGGACCGGGCGGCGGTGATGTCCTGCTGCATGGCGGGGGTCAGCTGGTCGGCCGCGACCGCGCGCAGGACGGCGACCTGCTGCTGGCCGGCCGCCTCGGCCGCCTTCGACAGCGCCGCCGAGGCGCGCATGCCGTCCGTGATCCGGGCGTTGACCGCCCCGAGGGTGACGCTCTCGCGGAGGCTGAGCAGGTCGGCGATCACGATCCGGTAGCTGAAGGTCATCGCCGACACCGAGGCGTGCGCCGCCGTGCGCACCTGTGCGCGCAGCGGCGGCAGGCCCTCCAGCGCCAGGTCGATCCGCTGCAGCGCGGTCCGACTGGCGGCGGGTCCGGAGGGCGCCAGCGCCCGCTGCCGGCGGTAGCGGGCAACGGCGTCGTCGGTGCTGCTGGTGGCGTCCGCGAAGGCTTCCTGCTGCGCGGCCGCGCCCCGGCTGAGCAGGTCGGCGGCGACGACGCGCTCGCGGTGCAGCCGGTGGGCCAGGTCGCCCGCGTCGGCGCCGAGGTGCGCCAGGAGCCCGAGGTCGCTCGCGCGGGTCGTCTGGCGGACGCTCTCGGTCAGCGCGAGGCCGGCGAATCCCATCACGGCGACCAACGGGGCCGCCACGATGAGGCGCATGCGGGTGGCGATCCGCCAGCCGCGGCGGCCGGTCGGGTAGGGTCGGGCCGCGTGGGACCTCGTGCTCGACGCCAAGATTGACTCCCGCGACTAATCCAAGACGGCCAATGCGCACATTGCCATTTGCACGTCTCATTCCGCCGGAACCCGCGCCCGCAGACCAGCCCTCGCGGTGGTACAAACGGCCCGTACCGGCATCTGTACCCAGGGTCGGCAGCGCCGGGCCGGCCCCGCGGTCCCGGCCCCGCGCAGGTCAGGGGTGCCCGGACCGCCCGCCCGAGGGATGCGGCGGGAGGTCCGCCTCCGGTTGCCCGCCGAGCACCTGGCCGATCAACTCCCGCAGCTCGTCGATCGCGGCCACCACCGCCTCCGGATCGCGCGCGTCGCGCCGGGCGACCGGCGGCGCGGGGACCGGGTCGAGCCC
The DNA here is from genome assembly GCF_040640035.1 of Micromonospora sp. NPDC023633. Lineage (NCBI taxonomy): Bacteria > Bacillati > Actinomycetota > Actinomycetes > Micromonosporales > Micromonosporaceae > Micromonospora > Micromonospora sp. NPDC023633. The sequence continues at coordinate 38,795 of NZ_JBFABB010000052.1, forward strand.
TGCCACCGCCGCGGATCGGGGGCCGCGGCGACCGTCCGCCGCCAACTGCTCCGCCGCGACCTGTGGCCACAACGCCGCCAGGCAGCCGCCGGTGCCGAGCACCTCGTCGCAGCGGACGGCGAACTCGTGGCTGCCGAACCGGCGACCGGACTCGACCGCCGCGACCGTCTCGCGGCTGAACCGCACCCGCTCCGCCAGCGCCCGCTGGGTCAGTCCCTGCCGGGTACGCCAGGCGCGCAGTTCGGAGCGGAACCGGTGGATGGCACCGGAGCCGTTGGCGCTCGACGGGGGCGTGCGATCCATGTGTTCACCTTCACGACGCCGACCGGCCGGCATCGGCATCGGCATCAATCGACATTGGGCGACGAATGGGTATTCGCAGGGGACAATTCTTAACCCATGACCCCACGGGTGTGAAGACGTGACTTCGGACGGTAGTCACCGGTCGCGGGTCGTCGGTCCCCCGGACGGCACCGTCGCGTCGACGACCACCGGCAGGCTGCGGTGGGCCCGGAAGGCGACGTTGGCCTTGTACGAACGGCGGTGACCGGCAGCCAGGCGCAGGCCGGGAACTGCCTGGCAGAGTCGGGTCAGCGCCATCCGCGCCTCCAGCCGCGCCAGCGCCGCGCCGATACAGAAATGCGGTCCGTGCCCGAACGACAGGTGCCCGTCCGCGTCGGTCCGGTGCGGATCGAATTGTTCCGGACGGGCGAACACCGCCGGATCCCGATTCGCGGCGCCGATCAGCAGCAGGCAGCGCGCACCCGCCGGAATGGTGACGCCGTCGAGGGTCACGGCTCGGCGGGTCACCCGCAGCCAACCGTCGATGGCGGGCGCGAAACGCAGCGTCTCGGTCAGGAACGCGGGGATCCGCCGGGGGTCCTCGCCGAGCTCGCGCCACCTGCCCGGGCCCGACAGCGCCTGGTCCAGTGCGTGGGCGAGCAACCCGGCCGTGGTCTCGTGCCCGGCGACCAGGAGGTTGAACACGATGCTCGACACCTCGGCCACCGTGAGCACCCCGTCGTCACCGTCGCGGTACGCCAGCAACTGGCTGACGTAGTCGTCGCCGGACGGGCCACCGGCGAGTCGCGCGCGGACCAGCTGCTCGCAGTAGCGCCAGAACTCCCACAGATCCCGCGCGAGCCGGACCTGTTCGGCCGGCTCCGGCCGCCCCCAGATCAAGGCGATCTGGCCGTCCCCCCAGGCCCTGACCCGCCCGACGTCCTCCTCCGGCACGCCGAGGATGTCGAGCAGCACCAGCAGGGGCAGTTCGGTGGTGAACTCACCGACGAGGTCCGCCCGCCCACCGGGGCGGGCGACGAGCCGGGACACCAGTTCGTCGACCCGGCGCTGGACGATCGCGCCGTACCGGTGCTCGACGCGTTCGGGGGTGTTGGCGAACGTCGCCCGCAGGGCCCGGCGGGTCCGGGGGTGCACCGGGGGGTCCGCGGCGGCGGTGGTGGGCGGCGCGTCGATGCGCGCGATGATCTCCATCGCCTCGGGGTAGACGTCGTAGATCGGCGCGAGGGTGAGGGCGTTGCCGAAGGTCTGCGCGTCACTCAGCGCGCGGCGGACGTCGGCGTGCCGGGTGATCAACCATAGCCCGAGGTCCGGGTCGTGGTGCGCCCTGTCCGGTTCGTCGAGCAGCCGCCGCCACACCTGTGCCGGATCGACGAGATACGCCCCCACGAACGGATCCAACCGCATGACCGCCTCCCGGGTGCCGTGGCCACGAACGGAATTGCCGAACGACTCCCGGGGAATCCGGTTGTCGCCGCACGCCTTCACGGTGCGCCCATTCCGGGGACAAGTCAATATCAGCGTTCTTCAATGCGTAGAGGTGCAATTTCCACGCCATCGGGTCGCGCGCGCAGCACGTCGTCCTGCAAGTTGCGGAATGTTTCCTGCCCGCTGGTAGCGGCGATGAACAGGGTAGACGACGCGGCGGCCGACATCGGGCACTCGCTGATCCCACCGGTCCCGCGTGTCCCGGGGCGGCAGCGCGGAAGGCAGTACGTAATCGACCGGGACCTCGGCCAGAAAACGCCGATCGGCATTCGCACGCCGCACCCCGAACGGGCCCGTGCGGCGCTGCGGAAGCGGCCGACCCGTCGCCGGAAGGAGGTTCCCCGGCGGGACGCGGCGGTCTCCGGAGGACGGCTGCGGGCCGGCCGGTGGCACTCCACCGGCCGGCCCAGGGTGGTGTCAGAGGGTACGGGCGAGACGGTCGGCGAGGATGCGGGTGAACCGGGACGGGTCGGCCAGCTCCCCGCCCTCGGCGAGCAGCGCCAGGCCGTAGAGCAGCTCGGCGGTCTCCTTCAGCGACTCCTCGGCGCCGCCCTGCTCGTGCGCCTTGCGCAGGCCGGTGACCAACGGGTGCCCGGGGTTGAGCTCCAGGATCCGCTTCACCGCCGGCACCTCGTGCCCCATCGCCCGGTACATCTTCTCCAGCGTCGGGGTGATGTCGTGGGCGTCGCCGACGACGCAGGCGGGCGAGGTGGTCAGCCGGGAGGAGAGGCGGACCTCCTTGACGGAGTCGGCGAGGGTGGTACCCATCCAGGTGAGCAGGTCGGCGAAGTCCTTGCGCTGCTGCTCGCGCTCCGCCTCGGCCTCCTTCTTCTCCTCCTCGGTGTCCAGGTCCACCTGGCCCTTGGCGATCGAGCGCAGCGTCCTGCCGTCGTACTGGCCGACGCGCTCGATCCACACCTCGTCGACCGGGTCGGTGAGCAGCAGCACCTCGTAGCCCTTGGCGCGGAACGCCTCCATGTGCGGCGAGTTCTCGATCATCGTGCGCGAGTCGCCGGTGGCGTAGTAGATGTCGCTCTGCCCGTCCTTCATCCGGCCGACGTAGCCGGCCAGGTCGGTCGGCTCGGCCGGGTCGTGGGTGGAGGCGACCGACAGGATCTCCAGGAGGGTGTCCCGGTTCTCCGTGTCGTCGATCAGGCCCTCCTTGACCGCGGCCCCGAACTCGGTCCAGAAGGTCCGGTAGCGCTCGGCGTGGTTGGCCTTCATGTCCTTGACGGTGGCCAGGATCTTCTTGACCAGCCGGCGGCGGACGACCTGGATCTGCCGGTCCTGCTGCAGGATCTCCCGCGAGATGTTCAGCGACAGGTCGTGGGCGTCCACGACGCCCTTGACGAAGCGCAGGTAGTTCGGCATGAGCGCTTCGCAGTCGTCCATGATGAAGACGCGCTTGACGTAGAGCTGCACGCCGCGGCGACCCTGCGGAGCGAACAGGTCCAGCGGCGCGTGCGACGGGATGAACAGCAGGGCCTCGTACTCGAAGGTGCCCTCGCCCCTCATGTGCACGATGTCCAGCGGGTCGGCCCAGTCGTGGCTGACGTGCTTGTAGAACTCCTTGTACTCGGCCTCGTCGACCTCGTCGCGCGACCGGGCCCAGAGCGCCTTCATCGAGTTGAGCGTCTGGGTCTCGGTGCTGGTCTGGTCGCCCTCGCCGGGACGCTCGACGGTCATCCGGATCGGCCAGGCGATGAAGTCCGAGTACCGCTTGACGATCTCCCGGATCGTCCACTCGGCGGTGTAGTCGTGCAGGTTGTCCTCGTCGTCGGCCGGCTTGAGGTGCAGGGTCACCGAGGTGCCCTGCGGCGCCTGCTCGACCGACTCGACGGAGTACGTGCCCTCGCCGGCCGACTCCCAGCGGGTGCCGCCGCTCTCCCCCGCCCGGCGGGTCAGCAGCTCCACCCGGTCGGCGACCATGAACGCCGCGTAGAAGCCCACGCCGAACTGCCCGATCAGCTCCTGACGCGCCCCGGCGTCGGAGGACTCCCGCAGCTGGCGCAGCAGCTCGGCGGTCCCCGACTTGGCGATCGTGCCGATCACCTGGACCACCTCGTCGCGGGACATGCCGATGCCGTTGTCCCGGACGGTCAGCGTGCGCGCCGCCTTGTCGACCTCGATCTCGATGTGCAGGTCGGAGGTGTCGACCTCCAGCTCCTTGTCGACCATCGACGCCAGGCGCAGCTTGTCCAGCGCGTCCGAGGCGTTCGAGATCAGTTCACGCAGGAAGACGTCCTTGTTCGAATAGATCGAGTGGACCATCAGCTGGAGCAGCTGACGCGCCTCGGCCTGGAACTCCAACGTCTCGGCCCGGTTGCTCACACCGTGTCCTTTCATCCTCGAAAGCCCACCGAAGGTTCGCGGAAAGGATACGAGCCGTCGCCGACGGCGAGACGACGGGACCGCGGAGCGTCGGAGGGCGTCGCGTTGCCCCCACACCCTAGTGTCGGGGGTGGCGTCGGAGTGGCCGCCGGGCGAAGCCGAGGGCTGGTGCGACCGCCGCAGCGGGCGGTCAGTACGGTAGGGATGTGTCTCTATGGATGGCCGCGATGTGGGGACTGGTCGGCAGCGCGGTGGCCGAGGCGCTGAACCTCTCCGGGATGATGCGCCCGACCAGCGAGTCCGGTGGCCGGTGGCAGTGGCCGTGGCGGGACCGGCGGGACGCCCCGATCGTCGTGTTCGCGGTGCTGCTCAGGACCGTGGCCGGCACCGGCCTCGCCGCCGCGGCCGGGGCGGGCGGCCTGGCCACCACGGCGTTCGCCAGCTTCACCTTCGGGGTCGCGGCGCCGCTGGTGATCGCCAAGATGTTCGACCAGGTCCGGGTGACGGGCCAGCCGACCGACACCGGTCGGGACGGCACGAGCGTCACGAGCGGCGAGCACGATGACGCGGCGTGAGAACCTGCGGGCCAGGTTCGTCTCCGCGCTGGCCGCCCGCCCGGCCACCACCGCCACCGCCGTTCCCGTACCGGCCCGGACGCGGCTCGCCGCCGCGCTGGCCGCGCGGCCGGTGGCCGCCCGCGCCGCCGGTCCGCTCCCCCACCCCGACGCCGGGGACGACGGTGACGGGAAGCTGACCCACCGGGTCAGGTCGGTGCTCGCCGGCCTGCTCGGCGTCACCACCGACCAGTTGCGGGTCGACGCCGACGGCGACGTCGGCATCCGCGCCGGGTCAGCCATGATCTTCGTACGCGCGCAGGACGACCCGCCGCTGGTCGACGTGTTCTCGCCGCTGCTCACCGGCGTCGACCCGACCGAGTCCCTGTACCGGCGGCTCTCCGACCTCACCAACGGGCTCGTGGTCGGGCGCGTCTACTGCACCGGCGACACCGTCTGGGCGTCCATCCCCGTCTTCGGGCAGGACTTCGCGCCCACCCATTTGCTGCTGGCCCTGCGGGCCATGATCGCGCTCGCCGACGACCTCGACGACCAGCTCCGGCGGGAGTTCGGCGGCAGCCGCTTCTTCGGCCCGGAGTCCGCCGGGCTGGTGGCGGTGCCCGACCCGACCGGCTACCTGCGCGACCTCGACCGGGCCGGCGCGAACGGGGCGGGCAGCGTCCTGGTCGACCTGCTGGCGGACCGGGGCCGGACGGGGGAGTTGCGGATCCGCGCCGAGCACGGCGACTGGCACGCCGCCGCCCGGCTCGCCGCGCTGCTCGCCGAGGAGGGGCGCACCGACGAGGCCGAACGGTACTGGCGGGTCGCCGCCGGGCAGGGTGATCCGCGCGCCCGCGACGAACTGGCCGCCCTGCTGGCCGCCCGGGGCCGGCACGACGAGGCGGTCGACCTGCTGCGGCAGGCGGTCGACGGCGGAGACTGGCGGCACCTTCCGCTGCTGCTGACGCTGCTCACCGAACGCGGCCTGGTCGACGAGGCCGTCGAGCTGCTGCGCCGCCGGGCCGCCGGCCAGGACTGACCGTCCGCGCCCGGCGAGGCCGACCTGGCATGTCGAGGTGTGGGGACGCGGGAGCCTGGGTACAGAGACCCGCTGGGGTGCCGGACGTGCAGCTGAATCCGGGTGCCAGGATGTGCGGGTAACACCAGCAAGGGTCGTCGGGGCCCGGAAGTGAGGGCTGCGATGAGGTGCGACCAAGGGTGACGCGACCCACGGGGGACCTGTTCGCCGACGGTGGTGAGACCGGGCGGCTGATGGCGCGCCTGGACTGGGCCGCCACCCCACTCGGCCCGGTCGACGGCTGGCCGCAGAGCCTGCGCGCCGCCGTCCGGATGGTCCTCTCCTCCCGCTATCCGATGCTGCTGCTGTGGGGTGACCGCTTCACCCAGCTCTACAACGACGCGTACTCCGCCCTGATCGGCGACAAGCACCCCGACGCGCTCGGCGGCGACGTGCGGGTCACCCTGGCCGAGGGCTGGGACGTGCTGGCCCCCCTGATCGACGAGGCGATGGCGACCGGGGTCGCCAGCTGGGTGCCGGCCCTGCAACTGCTGCTCGACCGGGCCGGCTACCGCGAGGAGGCGTACTTCAGCGTGTCGCACGCCCCCGCCCGCGACGACGAGGGACGCACGGTCGGGGTGCTCACCGTGTGCAGCGAGGTCACCGAACAGGTCGTCGGGGAGCGCCGGCTGCGCCTGCTGCGCGACCTCTCCGTCGGCGGCGACGGGCGGACCGTCGACGTCCAGAGCACCTGCCTCCGGCTCGCCGAGGCCATCGGCGGGCACCCGCTGGACGTCCCGTTCGCCGCGATCTACCTGCGCGAGGGCGCGCTGCTGCGCCGCGCCGCCTGCGTCGGCGGGGAGCCCGTGGCCGCCGCCCTGCCCGCCACGCTGCCGGCGGGCGAGGAGCACGAGTGGGGGCTGGCGGGCGCCGCCGCCGGCACGACGACCGAGGTGGCCGGCGTCGACCGGCGACTCGCCCTGCCCGCCGGGCCGTGGGGCGACCCGCTCCGTACCGCCCTCGCCCTGCCGCTGCCCTCCGCCGAGGCGGACCAGCCCCTCGGGGTGCTGCTGGTCGGGGTCAGCCCGAGCCGGGGGCTGGACGAGGCGTACCGCGCGTTCCACGCGCTGCTGGCCCAGCAGGTGGCCGTCGCCGTGCGCAACGCGCAGGCGTACGAGGAGGAACGCCGGCGGGCAGAGGCGCTCGCCGAACTGGACCGGGTCAAGACCGGCTTCTTCACCAACGTCAGCCACGAGTTCCGGACCCCGCTGACGCTGATGCTCGGCCCGCTGGCCGACGCCCTCAACGACAACGAGCATCCCCTGCCGGCGGCGCAGCGGGAGCGGGTCGACACCGCCTGGCGCAACGCCACCCGGCTGCTCACCCTGGTCAACAGCCTGCTCACCTTCTCCAGCCTGGAGGCCGGGCAGGCACACAGCCAGGCTCGCGAGGTCGACCTGGCCGGGCTCACCACCGAGCTGGCCAGCGTCTTCCGGGCGGCCGTCGAACGCGCCGGGCTGCGCCTGGAGGTCGATTGTCCGCCGTTGCCCCGCGCGGTCTCCGTCGACCCGGTCAACTGGGAACGCATCGTCACGAACCTGCTGTCGAACGCACTGAAGTACACCTTCGTCGGTCGGATCCGGGTCGCGCTGAGCGCCGACGACGAGGAGGTGCGGCTGACCGTCGCCGACACGGGCATCGGCATCGCCGAGGAGGACGTGCCCCGGCTCTTCGAACGCTTCCACCGGGTGCAGGGCGCCCGGTCGCGTAGCCACGAGGGCACCGGCATCGGGCTCGCCCTGGTCCGCGAGCTGGCCCGCCTCGAAGGCGGCGACGTGCGGGTGGAGAGCCGGGTCGGGACGGGGACGACGTTCACCGTGGCGCTGCCCTGGTCCGCCGCGGGGCGGACGGGCGGGCCGGCCGCGCCCGTGGACGGGGTCGGGGACGCGACCCGGGCCGCCGTCCAGGAGGCGATCGGCTGGCTGGCCGACCCGGCGCAGGCGGGGGCGTCCGCGCCGGCCGGGCCGCCGACACCGGCGTACGGTGCGGTGGACGCGCTGCGGCACGCGCGGATCCTGGTCGCCGACGACAACGCCGACATGCGCACGTACCTGGCCCGGCTGCTGGGCGAGCAGGGCTGGCGGGTGGAGACGGTCGGCAACGGCCGGCAGGCCCTGGAGGCGATCCGCCGGGAACAGCCCGACCTGGTGCTCACCGACGTGATGGTGCCCGACGTCGACGGCTTCGAGCTGGTCCGTCGGCTGCGCGGGCAGGCCGACACCCGGACGCTGCCGGTGGTGGTGCTCTCCGCGCGTGCCGGCGAAGACGCCAGCGTGGAGGGGCTGGACCTGGGCGCGGACGACTACGTCGTCAAGCCCTTCGCCGCAGCCGAGCTGATCGCCCGGATCCGGGCCACCCTGCACGGCGCCCGCACCCGGGGGCACCGCCGGGGCGACGCAGCGGCCGACGCGGGCGGCCTCGGCGGCACGACGCCCGACGCGGGCGGCCTCGGCGAGACCGTCCCCGACTCGGCGACCGGGAACGGCGGTGCGCAGCCGGCGACGCCGGCCGGCCCCGAGGGCGGCCGTGCGGCGGGCGCCTCGGCCGGTTCATCGGCCGTGGGTGGCGGTCCGGTGGACGGGCCGCCGGCGGCCCCGGGCGAGGGTTCGTCCGTCGGCGGGAACGGGGCGCACGCGCACAACGGGGGCCGGCGGCCGGCTCCAGAGCACCTGGCCGCGTTGGACACGGGCTGGACGTACCCCTCGAAGCCCACCTCCGCCGCCGCGATGCGCCGGGACGTGCGGGCCTCGCTGGAGGACCTGGACGTCGACGCGGACACCGTGGCCGATCTCCTGCTGGCCGCCTCCGAGGCGGTCAACAACGCCGTCGAGCACGCCCAACGCCCGACCCGTCCCGAGGTGCGGGTACGGCTGCGGGTGGCCGATGACACGGTACGGATCTCGGTGCGCGACTTCGGCACCTGGCGGGACCGCCGCCCGGCCATGGACCGGGGGCGGGGCGCCACGCTGATGAACGCGTACGGCGACGTGCGGTTGGTATCCACCGCCGACGGCACCATCGTCACCATCGAACGCCGCCTGCGGCCCACCACCTGAACCGGGGTCGTCTCCCGCTGTCGAGCTGAGTCGTCTGCGGCATCGGCCCCTTGGGGGCGTGCACCTCGGCGCCCTGTCGAGCTGATGTCGTAGACGATTCACCATGTCCCGTTCGGCACAATCGTCTGGAACCCGCGGACGCAGGCGGAAGGCCCGCGGACGCAGGCGGAACACGGCGAGGACGCGTGGCGGTCCAGTGCCGGCGGGGGCAGCGTGAGTCGTTTGCGACATCAGCTCGACAGGGCGCTCCCCGCACCAGGCTCACCCGGCGACTCGGCGGCGGCGGACTGCGACGTCACTGGCCGTTTGTCCGTTTGGCGGCGTCCGGTCGATGTCCGGATGTCGCGGGCGTCCCGCGCGTCCCGTGGTCGGCGCCACCCGGGCGGCGGAATCGCGGGCGGGCCCGGGTCGTTGAACATGGCATACCCACGGCGCTCCCCCGCGCCACGGTGGCCCGAACAGCCGGCGGAATGCATGGCCGGGCCGGGTCGTTGAGATCCCCCTGGACGCCCGAGCAGGCCCCCGCCGCCGGAGCGATCCCCTCCGATCTACCCCCTTTCCGCGGCGCACCCGCCCCCCTTGGCGTGTGTCGCGTACCCCCGATCGAAAGGTGCCGACCATCATGCGTACCGACATCTTCCGCAGGACCGCTCTGACCGTGGCCGGGCTCGCCTTCACC
>NZ_JBFABB010000053.1:0-47788 GCF_040640035.1 Micromonospora sp. NPDC023633
CCGGCCGCCGCCGGCCGCCGGCCCGCCGTCGGTGTCGGGCGCGTCAGCGGGGCGGCTACCCGGCCCGGGGCCGGACGACGAAGGCTCGTCGGTCATCGGGTCGCCTCCCCGGCCGCCGTGGGCGTCAGCTCCGTGACCCGGCCGTCCTCGATCCGCAGGATCCGGTCCGCGTCGGCGAGCAGCGCCGGCCGGTGCGCCACCAGCAGGGCCGTCCGCCCGGCCACCAGCCGGCGGGTGGCGTCGAGGACGACCGCCTCGGCGGCGGTGTCCAGTCGGGCGGTCGGCTCGTCGAGCAGCACCACGGGCGCGTCCCGCAGGAACGCGCGGGCCAGCGCGACCCGCTGCCGCTGCCCGCTGGACAGGCCGTGCCCGCGCTCGCCGAGGACGGTGGCGAGCCCGCCGGGCAGCCCGGCGACCACGTCGTCCAGGGCGGCGTCGTGGACCGCCGGGGCGAGCGCGGCGTCCGGGGTGTCGGGGGCGCCGAGCCGGATGTTGTCGGCCAGCGAGGCGGCGAAGAGGTGGGCCCGCTGCGGGACCCAGGCCACCTGGCGGCGCCAGCCGTCGGCGTCGGCGTCGGCCAGGTCCACCCCGCCCACGGTGACCCGGCCGGCGGTCGGGGTGACGAAGCCGAGCAGCAGGCCGAGCAGGGTGCTCTTGCCGGCGCCGCTCGGCCCGATCACGGCGACGCGCTCGCCCGGCCGGACGGTCAGCGTGACGTCGCGCAGGGCGGTGGTCCGCTCGTACCGCACGGTCACCGCCTCGAACCGGATCTCACCGCGGCCGTCGGGGACGGCCGAGCCCTCGCCGTGCGTGGGCGCGGGGGCGGCGGCCGACAGGGTGAGCGCCTTGTCCAGCGCGGTGAGCCCCTCCATGCTGGCGTGGAACCGGGCGCCGGCCGCCCGCAGCGGCAGGTACGCCTCCGGGGTGAGCAGCAGCACCAGCAGCGCGGTCTGGAGGGTCAGCCCGCCGCCGAGCAGCCGCACGCCCACCGGCACGGCGACCAGCGCCACCGAGAGGGTGGCCACCAGCTCCAGCACCAGGGCGGACAGGAACGCGATCCGCAGCGTCTTCATGGTGGCCACCCGGTGGCCGTCGGCCATCCGGCGGACCACCTCGGTCTGCGCCCGGGCCCGGCCGAACGCGCGCAGCGTGGGCAGCCCGGCGACCATGTCGAGGAAGTGCCCGCCGAGCAGGGAGAGCCGCCGCCACTGCCGCTCGGTGGCGGCCTGCGCCTGCCAGCCGAGCAGCGCGCCGAAGATGGGGATCAGCGGCAGGGTGACCGCGATGATCAGCGCCGAGCTCCAGTCGGCGACGAAGATCCGGGCCAGCACGGCGAGCGGCACGGTGACGCTGAGCACCAGCTGCGGCAGGTAGCCGGTGAAGTAGGCGTCCAGCGCGTCCAGCCCGCGCCCGGTGAGCGTGGCGAGCTGCCCGGCGCGCTGGCCGGCGACCCAGCCGGGGCCGTGCCGCCCGACCGCCCCGAGCAGGTCCGCCCGCAGTGCCGCCTTGACCGTCGCCGCGACCCGCGCGGACACCGTGCCCTGCGCCCAGACCAGCAGCGAGCGGGCGGCCACCGCGGCGGCGAAGCCGGCCAGCGCCGGCCGGTCCAGCCCCCCTTCGAACGCGGTCGCCAGCAGCGCGGCCAGCGCGGTGGCCTGCGCGACGACCAGCCCCGCGGCCAGCACGCCGAGCAGCGCGAGCACGGCGAGGTCGCGCCGGGCCCCCGGGACCCGGCGCAGCAGACGCGGGTCGAAGGGACGGCGGTTCACCAGTACACCGGTGCCCTGCCGTCGGTCCGTCCCCGGAACACCCACCAGCACATCGCCTGAAAGCCTAGTAGGGCCGGCAGGAGCGGCAGCGTCAGCCAGCCCAGCAGCCGCAGCGTGGGGGCGCTCGCCGCCGCGTCGGCCACGGTCAGCGACGCCCCCGGGTCGACCGTCGAGACCAGCGCGTAGGGCCAGATGGTCGCGCCGGCCAGCGCCACCGGCAGCGCCAGGGCGGCGCAGGTGGCGGCGAAGGCCAGCCCCGGCCGCCGCCGGGCGAGCGCGACCCGGGCCCCCAGCAGCGCGGCGACCAGCAACGACAGCAGCAGTACGCCCACCACCGGCTGCCGTGCGGCGGCGCGTACGTCGGCGGAGAGCAGGCCCAGGACGGCGGCCGCGCCGACGGTGGTGAGCGCCACCGGGACGAGCCGGGCGGCCAGTCGCCCGACCGGCGCGGCGTCGGCGGCGGGCAGCCGCAGCGTGAGGAAGGTCGCACCGTGCAGCGCGACCAGCGCGACGACGGCGAGCCCGGCGGCGGCCACGAACGGGGTGAAGAGGTGGGTCACCCCGGCGACGTGGCCGTCGGCGTGCAGCGGTACGCCCTGGAGCAGTCCGGCCAGCACGGCCCCCCAGCCGAGCGCGGCGAGCACGCTGCCGACCACCACGACCCGGTCCCACCAGGCGCGGGCGCGCTGCCCGTCGGGGCGGCTGCGCAGCTGCACGCCGGCGGTCACCAGGACGACCCCGGTCAACGCGCCGAGGACCGCCGGGTAGAAGCCGGAGAGCAGTTCGCCCTCCAGCACGGGGAAGGCGCCGAACAGGATGCCGACGGCGGCCACCAGCCAGACCTCGTTGCCGAGGAAGAACGGGCCGACCGCGTTGAGCGCGGCGCGGCGGCGGGCGGGGTCGGTGTGCCGGGCGAGCAGCAGGCCGACGCCGTAGTCGTAGCCGCCCAGCACCAGGTAGACGGCGAAGAAGAGGCCGAGCAGGGCGTACCAGGCGAGTTCCACGGTCGTCTCCTCAGGCGAAGGCGGGCTCGGGGTGGGGGTCGGCCGGAGGCTGGTCCGGTTGCCGACCCAGGGCCGGGTCGTGCGCGCCCCGGGCGGCGTGCCGGGCCAGCAGCACCCAGTTGGTGACGGCGAGGGCGCCGAGTAGCAGGCTGAAGCCGATCAGCGAGGTGAGCATCAGCCAGGGGCTGACCGGCGACACCGCCTTCTCCACGGGCAGCAGCCCGTACGCGGCCCAGGGCTGGCGGCCGACCTCGCGGGCGATCCAGCCGAGGATCATCGCGACGAACGGCAGCGGCAGGGCGAACTGGAGGATCCACAGCGGGACGCGCAGCCGGATCACCCAGTCCCGCCAGAGCAGCGGGAGCATCAGCCAGAGCAGGCCGAGGGTGAAACCGATCAGGATCATGAAACCGAGGCCGACGTTGGCGAGGGCCGGCGGGGTGTAGTCGCCGGGGCCGAACCGGGCGGTCCAGTCGGCGATCAGCGGCGCGGCGGCGGGGTCGTCGCCGAACTTGGTCGGCTGCACGTCCCCGATCGCGAAGAACTGGGCGAAGCCGAAGGCCTGCACGAAGAAGATCGCCACCGCCGAGGTGACCAGCCCGATCCGCAGCCCCTTGCGGTGCAGCGCGAAGTCGGGGGTGCGCCGGACCAGGTGCCAGGCGCTGACCGCCGCCATCAGCATCCCGCCGACGAGCAGCGCCGCCGTGACGACGTGCCCGAGGGCCATGCGGAAGGTGGGGTTGTCCAGCAGCGCGGAGAAGTCGGTGAGGTGGGCGGCCCCGTCGCGCACCTCGTAGCCGACCGGGTTCTGCAGCCAGGAGTTCGCCACCATGATCCAGAACGCCGAGGCGTACGCGGTGATCGCGACGCCCCAGAGCAGGGCGAGGTGGACGCCCCGACGCAGCCGGTGCCAGCCGAAGATCCACATGCCGAGGAACGTCGACTCCAGGAAGAAGGCGACGAGCGTCTCGATGGCCAGCGGCGCCCCGAAGACGTTGCCGACGTAGCGCGACAGCCCGCTCCAGTTCAGCCCGAACTGGAACTCCATCACGATGCCGGTGGCGATGCCGAGCACGTAGTTGATCACGTAGAGCTGGCCCCAGAACCGGGTCAGCCGCTCGTAGACCGGCTTGTTCGTGATCACCCAGGCGGTCTGGAGATAGACCAGCAGGGTCACCAGGCCGAGGGTCACCGCCACGAAGAGGAAGTGGATCGACGTGGTGGTGGCGAACTGCAGGCGGGCGAGGAGCAGGGTGTCCATGGCCGGCTCTCCGTACGGTTGGCTCACTTGTCGTAGCGAGCCTACACGTAGATTGCCTACGCATGACTACTATGGCCCGTCGTAGAGAATGCTACGACGAATCGTAGTAGTTGTGGGGGAGGGGCGACGGGCGGGTCGCGTCGCCGGGCGGGCCTGGTTGCCAGCATGGTCGGACGCGATCCACGCAGCGGTAACTCCCGCGCCGGGGAGAGCGGTCCGGGCGCGGGAACGCGGCCGAGGAGGGGCCGCCCGGGTCAGTTCAGGAAGAGGGAGACCGGCAGGGCGGCCACGTTGGTCGCCACGGCCAGCGCGGCAGCGCCGAGCAGCCGGGGCGGCCGGTCGGCGACCAGGAGTCGCTGCACCCGTACGTCGAGGTCCCGGTCGCCCAGCCCGAGGGTGCCGGCCGGGGTGATCCGGTTGCCGGCCGCGGCGAACCGGCGCAGCGCACCGGCCAGCGGGGCGTCGGCGTGCGCCTCGCGGGCCTTGTCGTCGGCCCGCATCTCGACCAGCAGGGCGACCCGCTCGTGCGCCTCGCGCACCCAGGCGAACCAGGGCAGCGCCCGGCTGAGCGCGGTGAACGGCAGCAGCACCAGGTCGTGCCGCTCCTGGGCGTGCGCCCGCTCGTGGGCGAGCACGGCCGCCAGTTCGGCGCGGTCCAGCAGGTCGAGGGTGCCCGCGCTGACCACCACCCGGGGCTTCATCCCGGGCAGGCAGTACGCCGCCGCGCTCGGGTGGTCGAGCACCAGCGCCCCGGGCACCGTCGGGTCCCGGCGGGCGACCAGGGCGAGCAGGTCCCGGTGCCGACGCTGGGCGCGTACGGTGCCGTGGACGCTGCGGACCGTCGTGGTCAGCAGGACCGCGCCGATGCCGAAGCCCACCCCGACGGCGGCCAGGTGCGGCGCGCCCAGCCCGACGGGCAGGGTGCCGTGGCCGAGGTCGGTGGCGAGGGCGACCAGCGCGCTGCCGGTCGGGCGGTCGTAGGCGGCCAGGCCCAGCGCCATCGGCACGCCCATGGCGGAGAGCCCGAGGGCGAGCCCGACCGCCTGCCAGCAGACGATCGCGACCCGAGGGCTGCGCCACGTCCAGGTGGAGCGGGCCAGCACCTGCGCGGTCAGCCAGCAGGCCAGCATCGACGCGGCGAAGTGCAGGGCGTACGCCACGACCGCCGCCCTACCGGTCCGCTGCCTTGTCGGCCCGGGGCGGGCGGCCGACCCCGTCGACCGTCGGCGCCTCGACCCGGTCGGTCAGCGCGTCCCCGTCGTGCCCGGTCGCTGCGGCCTCGGCCCCGAGGGCGGCGCGCAGCACCTCGGCCTCGGTGCCGGTCACCGAGCGGGCGAAGCGCACCAGCGCGGCGTCCCGGCTGCCGCCGAGGTCGAGGGCGTCGAGCATGAGCTGGGCGATGTACGCCTCGCGGCTGGCGGCGGCCCGGTAACGCCAGGCCCGACCCTCCCGCTGGCGCTGCACCATGCCCTTGCCGGCGAGCCGGTCCAGCACGGTCATCACCGTCGTGTACGCCAGCTCGCGGCCGTCCAGCGCGTCGGCCACCTCGCGCACGGTGATCCCGTCCGACGTGCCCGGGACCGAGTCCCACAAGACGTCCATCACCGCACGTTCGAGATCACCAAGCCGAGTCACGCCGCAATCCTACCCCCGGTAGTAGACCTGCCCCGCCCCGCACACCACCGCAGCCACCCACGGCAGCGCCCCGGAGCTGAGCTCCACCCGAGGCAGCACACCTGAGCTGAGCTTTCCCACGGATCTGTCCACGGACGGTTTTCCGGGGGAGCCCCGCCCGCGCAGGGATCAAGCCTGACCGCCCGGAGCGGGCGGGGCTCCCCCGGAAAACCCCAGGACAGAGAACAGTCACACCCCCTTGGGGTGCCAGACCGTCTTCGTCTCCAGCAGCGTGGTCATCCGGGTGATGCCCGGGTCGGCGGACCAGTCGTGGTCGGCCGGGGCCGGCCGGAGCACCCGCTTGAGGTTCTGCGCCGCCTTGATCTCCAGCTCCGTCGCCAGCTCGGCGTCGGCCACCCCGGTCAGGTCGATGGCGTTGACGTCCATGTGGGCGGCCAGCGCCGGCACGGTCTCGGTGATCCGCCCGGTGAGCAGGTTGACCACGCCGCCGGGCAGGTCGGAGGTGGCGAGCACCTCGGCCAGGGTCACCGCCGCCAGGGGCTGCGTCGGCGAGGTCGCCACCACCACGGTGTTGCCGGTGACGATCGCCGGGGCGATCACGCTGACCAGGCCGAGCAGCGCCGGGGACTCCGGGGCGACCACGGCCACCACGCCGGTCGGCTCGGGCGCCGACAGGTTGAAGTACGGCCCGGCGACCGGGTTGGCGCCGCCGTACACCTGGGGGAGCTTGTCGGACCAGCCGGCGTACCAGACCCAGCGGTCCACGGCCGCGTCGACCTCGTCGCCGGGCACGCCGAGGGCGACGAACTGCTCGCGCCGGCCCTCCAGCATCTCGGCGACCCGGTAGAGGATCTGACCCCGGTTGTACGCCGTCGCCCCGGCCCAGCCCTTCACGGCGGCGCGGGCGGCGACGACGGCGTCCCGCGCGTCCTTGCGGGAGGCCAGGGAGACATTCGCGTCCTGCACGAGATACGACCGTCCCGACTCGCTGCGCGGGAACTTCCCGCCGATGAAGAGCTTGTACGTCTTGCGTACCGCGACCCGCTCAGACATTGAGGTAGCCCTCCAGCCCGTGCCGGCCGCCCTCGCGACCGTAGCCCGACTCCTTGTAGCCGCCGAACGGCGAGGTGGGGTCGAACTTGTTGAACGTGTTGGCCCAGACCACGCCGGCGCGCAGCCGGTCGGCCATCCACAGGATCCGGGAGCCCTTGTCGGTCCAGATCCCGGCCGACAGCCCGTACGGCGTGTTGTTGGCCTTCTCGACGGCCTCGGCCGGGGTGCGGAACGTCAGCACGGACAGCACCGGGCCGAAGATCTCCTCGCGGGCGATCCGGTGCGCCTGGGTGACCCCGGTGAAGATCGTCGGCGCGAACCAGAAGCCGCGCTCCGGCAGCTCGCACGGCGGCGACCAGCGCTCGGCGCCCTCGGCGGACCCGGCGTCGGACAGCTCCCGGATCCGCGCCAGCTGCGCGGCCGAGTTGATCGCGCCGATGTCGGTGTTCTTGTCCAGCGGGTCGCCGACGCGCAGCTGGGCCATCCGCCGCTTCAGCGACTCCAGCACCCGGTCGGCGACGTTCTCCTGGACCAGCAGGCGGGAGCCGGCGCAGCAGACGTGCCCCTGGTTGAAGAAGATCCCGTTGACGATGCCCTCGACCGCCTGGTCGACGGGGGCGTCGTCGAAGACGACGTTGGCCGCCTTGCCGCCCAGCTCCAGGGTGAGCTTCTTGCGGGTGCCGGCCACGGCGCGGGCGATGGCCCGGCCCACCTCGGTCGAACCGGTGAAGGCGACCTTGTCCACGCCCTGGTGCTCGACCAGCGCGCGGCCGGTGTCGCCGGCGCCGGTGACGATGTTGACCACGCCGGCCGGCAGGTCGGCCTGCTGGCAGATCTCGGCGAAGAGCAGCGCGGTCAGCGGGGTCGTCTCGGCCGGCTTCAGCACCACCGTGTTGCCGGCGGCCAGTGCCGGGGCGATCTTCCAGGCCAGCATCAGCAGCGGGAAGTTCCACGGGATGACCTGCGCCGCGACGCCGACCGGCCGCGGGTCCGGCCCGAAGCCGGCGTACGGGAGCTTGTCGGCCCAGCCGGCGTAGTAGAAGAAGTGCGCGGCGACCAGGGGCAGGTCGACGTCGCGGGACTCCCTGATCGGCTTGCCGTTGTCCAGCGACTCCAGCACGGCCAGCTCGCGGGAGCGCTCCTGGATGATCCGGGCGATCCGGAAGAGGTACTTCGCCCGGTCCCGGCCCGCCATCGGGCCCCAGACCTTCTCGTACGCCTGGCGGGCGGCGCGGACGGCGCGGTCCACGTCCTGCGCGCCGGCCTCCGCGACCTCGGCGAGGACCTCCTCGGAGGCCGGGTTGACCGTCTTGAACGTGCCGCCGTCGGCGGGATCGACGAACTCACCATCGACGAAGAGCCCGTAGGAGGCTTTGAGGTCCACCACCGAGCGGGACTCGGGGGCGGGTGCGTATTCGAACATCGGCTCTCAGTCCAGGGTGAAGTAGTCGGGACCGGAGTAGGCGCCGGTCGTCAGCTTGGTGCGCTGCATGAGCAGGTCGTTGAGCAGGCTGGAGGCGCCGAAGCGGAACCAGTCCGGGTCCAGCCAGTCCGCGCCGACGGTCTCGTTGACCATCACCAGGTACTTGATGGCGTCCTTGGTGGTCTTGATGCCGCCGGCCGGCTTCACGCCGACCTGCCGGCCCGTGGCGGCCCGGAAGTCGCGGACCGCCTCCAGCATCACCAGGGTCACCGGCAGCGTGGCTGCGACCGGGACCTTGCCGGTGGAGGTCTTGATGAAGTCGCCGCCGGCCAGCATCGCCAGCCAGGAGGCGCGCCGCACGTTGTCGTACGTGGCCAGCTCGCCGGTCTCCAGGATGACCTTGAGGTGGGCGTCCCCGCAGGCCTCCTTGGTGGCCACGATCTCGTCGTGGACCTCGGAGTAGCGGCCGGCCAGGAAGGCGCCCCGGTTGATCACCATGTCGATCTCGTCGGCGCCGGCCGCCACGGCGGCCCGGGTGTCGGCGAGCTTGACCTCCAGCGGCGCCTGGCCCGACGGGAAGGCGGTCGCCACGCTGGCCAGGTGGACGCCCGAGCCGCGCAGCACCTCGGCCACGTGCGGGACCATCGAGGGGTAGACGCAGACCGCGCCGACGTGCGGGCAGGACGGGTCGGCCGGGTCGGGGCGCAGCGCCTTGGCCGCGAGGGCCCGCACCTTGCCCGGGGTGTCCGCCCCCTCCAGCGTGGTCAGGTCGACCATTCGGATCGCCAGGTCGATGGCCTGGGCCTTGGCGGTGGTCTTGATGGAGCGGGTGCCGAGCTGTGCCGCCCGCTGCTCCGCGCCGACCTGGTCCACGCCCGGCAGGCCGTGCAGGAAGGTCCGCAGAGCGGTCTCGGATCGTCCCAACTCGGAGAGCTCCGACCGGGCCGACGTCGCTGTCGCCGTCATGCCCCGAAGTCTACGCATCCGACCGGACAGTGATCTTGGTCACGGCCCTGTCGGCGCTGCGGTGGTGAGCGGGGTCGCTGCTCCGGCCGCACCCGCAGTGCCCGGACGGCTGGACCGGTAGGTTGAGCGATCGTGGACGTACACGTCATTGACCATCCGCTCGCCCAGTCGCGGCTGACCGCCATGCGGGACGCGCGCACCGACTCCTCCTCGTTCCGGGCGGCGCTGCACGAACTCACCACCATGCTGGTGTACGAGGCCGCGCGCTCCTTCCCCGTCGAGAAGTACCCGGTGCAGACGCCCGTCACCGGCACCGAGGGCACCCGGCTGGCCAACCCGCCGCTGCTCGTGCCGGTGCTGCGGGCCGGCCTGGGCATGGCCGACGCCGCGCTCGGCCTGCTGCCGGAGTCCTCGATGGGCTTCGTCGGCCTGGCCAGGGACGAGGAGACGTACGAGCCGCGCGCCTACATGGAGTCGCTGCCGCGGGACCTGAGCGGCCTGCCGGTGCTGGTGCTCGACCCGATGCTCGCCACCGGCGGCTCGCTGGAGCACTGCTGCCGGCTGCTGGCCGACCGCGGTTGCACCGACATCACCGTGCTCTGCGTGCTCGCCGCGCCCGTCGGCATCGAGCGGCTGGAGCGCTCCGGCCTGCCGCTGCGCCTGGTCACCGCCTCGATCGACGAGGGGCTCAACGACCGGATGTTCATCGTGCCGGGGCTCGGTGACGCCGGCGACCGCCAGTTCGGTGGGATGCCCCGCTTCTGAGGTCTGCCGCGCGGCTGCGCGCGAGTCCGTGCGCGAGATGCGCGCAGCCGCTACCGTTCCGGGCCATGACTGGTGTTGCGCTCGCCGAAGAGCTGCTTCTCCTCGCGTACGACGACGAGACCGGCAAGGCGACCATGCCGCGGATCAGCCTCGACCTGGGGATGGCCGCCGCGGTGCTGATCGAACTGGCCCTGGCCGGGCGGATCGTGTACTCCGAGGGGTCCCTGGCGGTGGTCGACCCGACGCCCACCGGCGAGCCGCTCGTCGACGGGGTCCTCGCCCGCATGGCCGCCGACACGCCGCACAGCCCCTCGTCCTGGGTGCAGCGGCTGCGCCACGGCCTGCGCGACAGGATCCTCGGCGACCTGTGCGCCCAGGGCGTGGTGCGCGACGTCGACGAGACCGAGCTGGGCTTCATCCACGTGCACCGCTACCCGACGGTGGACCCCGCCGTCGAGGCGGACGCCCGGCGCCGGCTCGCCGAGGCGCTCGCCAGCGGTGAACTGCCCGACGAGCGGACGGCGGCCCTGGCGACCCTGGTCGCGGTCCTGCGGATGGAGCCGGCGCTCGGCCTGACCGGTGACGCGGCCCGGGCGGCCCGGCAGCGGCTGGAGGAGATCGCCGGTGGCGCCGGCTTCTCCGGCACCGTCAGCCTGGACGACTCGGTGGTCCGCCCCTCGGTCGGCCTCGTCGTGGCGGCCCTGGGCCACGCCGTCGACGCCGCCCTGGGCCCCCGCCGCTGACCCACCCCCGCACTCCCGCCCCCGCCCCCGCCCCCGCCTCCGCCCCCCGCCCTGGCCGCCGCCACCCCGTCGATCATGGAGTTGGCGGGCCGGGAAGCGCTTTCCGGTGCCGCTAACCTCATGATCGACGGGGCGGGGGCGGGGGCGGGGGCGGGGCTGGGGGGGTCAGAGGCCCAGGGCCGTGGCCATCTCGGCGCGGAGGGCGGCGACCGCGTGGGTGGCGCGGGCGCGGGCCGCGGCGACGTCGCCGTCCGGCACCGGCTCCACCACCTCCAGGTACGCCTTGAGCTTCGGCTCGGTGCCCGAGGGGCGGATCACCACCCGGGCCGCGCCGGTGCGCAGGATCACCACGTCCGCCTCGGGGAGCAGGTCCTGCGCCTCGGTGACCGGCTGCCCGAGCAGCGCCGTCGGGGTGGCGGCCCGGATCCGGGCCATCGCGGCGGCGATCTCCCGCAGGTCGTCCACGCGCACCGAGAGCTGGTCGGTGTGGTGCACGCCGAACTCGGCGGCCAGCTCGTCCAGCCGGTCGGTCAGGGTGCGTCCCCGCGCCTTGAGCCCGGCGGCAAGCTCGGCCACGGTCAGCGCGGCGGTGATGCCGTCCTTGTCGCGTACGTGCTCCGGGGCGACGCAGTAGCCGAGCGCCTCCTCGTAGCCGAAGACCAGCGGCTCGGCCCCGCCGCCGGCCCGTACGATCCACTTGAACCCGGTCAGCGTCTCGTCGTAGGGCAGTCCCCGGGCGGCGCACATCGCCCGCAGCAGGGACGACGACACGATCGTGGTGGCGTACAGGCCGGTCACGCCGCGCCGCATGAGGTGGTCGGCCAGCAGCACACCCACCTCGTCGCCGCGCAGCATCCGCCAGCCGGGCGGGCTCCCGTCCGGCTGGGCCGGACCGGCGACCTCGCCGCCCGCGCTCGCCGCCGGACCCGTGTCCCGGACGGCCACCGCGCAGCGGTCCGCGTCCGGGTCGTTGGCGATGGCGATGTCCGCGCCGGTCGCCTCGGCCAGCGCGACCAGCCGGTCCACCGCCCCCGGCTCCTCCGGGTTGGGGAAGGAGACGGTCGGGAACGCCGGATCCGGCTCGGCCTGCTCGGGCACCACGCCGGGCACGGGAAAGCCCGCCCGGGCGAACGCCGCGGTGAGCACCGCCGCACCCACCCCGTGCAGCGGCGTGTACGCCACCGCCAGGTCGCGCGACCCGTCCTGGTCGATGACGGCGGTGGCCCGCTCCACGTAGGAGACCACCAGGTCGTCGCCGAGCACCTGCCCGGCCGGCCCGAGCGGCACCCCGGCCAGCGGCCCGACCGACCGGATCGCGGCCTCGATGCCGGCGTCCGCCGGCGGCACGATCTGGGCGCCCGCACCGAGCGTGCCGCCCAGCTCCGCGCCGAGGTAGACCTTGTAGCCGTTGTCCTGCGGCGGGTTGTGGCTCGCGGTGACCATCACCCCGGCGACCGCCCCGAGGTGGCGCACCGCGTACGCGAGCACGGGGGTGGGCAGCGGGCGGGGCAGCAGCAACGCCGGGCGTCCCGCGCCGGTGGCGACCTGGGCGGTCCGCTCGGCGAACTCGCGGGAACCGTGCCGGGCGTCGTACCCGATCACCAGCGGGCCGGAGCCGCCCTGGGCGGCGAGCCAGGCGACCAGCCCGGCGGCGGCCTGGGTGACCACGGCGAGGTTCATCCCGTTCGGGCCGGCGCGCAGCGGGCCGCGCAGCCCGGCGGTGCCGAAGGTCAGCGGGCCGGCGAACCGGTCGGCCAGCTCCGGGGCGCTCGCCGGCAGGCGGTCGAGCACCGCCCGCAGCTCCTCCCGGCTGGCCGGGTCGGGATCGTCGTCGAGCCAGCGCCGTGCTTGCTCGCGAATGTCGTCGATGTCAGTGGTTTCCGCCGGCATGTCTCTTGATAGCACGCCAGCGGATCACCACCGCGCCTCCCCCGGGGCTCAGCCGGCCTCGGTGAGCTGGAACGACTTCACCATCTCGTCGAAGATCGGCTTGCTGTCGGCGAACTTCGCGTCGGTCGAGGTGAGGTAGAACGAGTAGACCCGGCCGTCGTGCACCACCCCGCGCCAGAGGCCGTGCCGCATGCTGTCGCCCTCCCCGCAGGTGTATTCGAGCTGGGCGGCCGGCTTGCCGGCCAGTTCCTGCTCCGTCATGGAAAGCCGGTTGTACGGCTTCGTGCACGAGCTCTTGGGGCCCTTCAGGACACCCTCGGCCACCTCGGCCCAGCGCATCGAGCCGCCGCCGAACTTCTCGTTGAGGATTCGGACCTTCCGCCCATCGTCCCCGG
This sequence comes from Micromonospora sp. NPDC023633, assembly GCF_040640035.1. Lineage (NCBI taxonomy): Bacteria > Bacillati > Actinomycetota > Actinomycetes > Micromonosporales > Micromonosporaceae > Micromonospora > Micromonospora sp. NPDC023633. The sequence goes on from NZ_JBFABB010000053.1 coordinate 12,905, forward strand.
GATCGACGTAGTCGATGTACAGGCCGCCGGTCACCCGTTCCCAACCCTTCGGCACCATGACCGACACACCCCGGGCGGAATGCTCCGCCATCTCGGGTACGCCGGCGGCCGGGGCCTGCGAGGTCGGGGCGGCCTGCGGGACGGTCGGCGCCTCGTCGTCGCCGCCGCTGAACAGGACGACCGCCCCGATCAGCAGCAGCACGGCCAGGCCGCCGGCGGCGGCGAGCTGCATCTTGCGCGGCCAGCCCTTGACCGTGCCGACGACCTGGTTGCCGACGGCGCCCACCCGACCGGCGAAGCCGCCGCCGGAGCCGGCCGCGCCCGGCGCGGTGGCCGGCGTCGCCCACGCCTGCCCGGTGCCCGGCACGGACCACTGGCCGCCGCCGTAGGTCCCGCCCAGCTGCTGGGTCGCCTCCGGCGGCGGTGCGCCGAAGACGGGGGTTCCGGCGCTCATCCGCTGGGTGGCCTCCGACGGGGCGCCGAAGGCGGGGATGCCGGTCCCCACCCGCTGGGTCGCCTCCGTCGGACCGCTGAAACCGACCAGGCCGGCGGCGTTGGTCCGCAACTGCTGGGTGGCGTCCGACCCGCCGGGCGTCACCCGCTGGGTCGTCTCGGCGCCACCGTAGGTGCGGCCGGCGGGCGCGGGCCCGCTCGGCACCGGCATCGCTCCGGTGGGGGTGTGCAGCGGCCCGGCCAGGGCGTCGGCGCTGGTGTCCTCCATCGCGGCGGGGCTGGCGGGGAGGGCGGCCTGCGCGGGCCGCTCGCCCCGGCGCAGCGCCGCCAGCCGGTCGGTGAGCGACTCGCCGGGGTTGAGCATCGCCCGCCCGCCGATCTGTCCGCTCGGCTTCGGCTGCTCCGCCGGGGTGGCCGGCGGGGCCGGCACCGCCCGGGGGACCGGGACCACCGAGTAGGGATCGGTCATCGAGTTCACCGCGGCGGCGTTGCTGGTCAGCGGGCCGGCGAGCAGTTCGCGCAGCATGGCCCGGGCGGTGTGCACGTCGAGGCGGCGGGCCGGGTCCTTCTCCAGCAGGCCCATCAGCACCGGGGCCAGCGGCCCGCTGCGCTGCGGCGGGGCGGGCGGGTCCTCGACCACGGCGTGCATGGTCTCGATCGGGTCGCCCTTGTCGAACGGGGGCCGCCCCTCCACCGCCGTGTAGAGCGTGACGCCCAGCGAGAAGAGGTCGCTCGGCGGGCCGAACTCCTGGCCCATCGCCCGCTCGGGGGAGATGAAGTGCGGCGAGCCGAGCACCATCCCGGGGGTGGTGAGCTGCACGTCGGTGGGCATCCGCGCCACGCCGAAGTCGGTCAGCACGCAACGCCCGTCGGCGCAGATGAGCACGTTGGCCGGCTTGACGTCGCGGTGCAGCACGCCGATCGCGTGCGCCACCTCCAGCGCGCCGAGCAGCGCGATGCCGATCTTGGCGACCACCCGCTGCGCGACCGGCCCGTCCTCGATCACCATGTCGGCGAGGCTGCGGGCGTCGAGCAGCTCCATCACGATCCACGGCCGGCCGCCCTCGGTGACCACGTCGTAGACCTGGACCACGGCCGGGTGCTGGATCGCCGCCGCGGCGCGGGCCTCGCGCAGGGTGCGCTCGTACATGGCGTCGCGGTCGCTCGGGGCCAGCCCCGGGGGCAGGACGACCTCCTTGACGGCCACGTCCCGCCGCAGGAGTGTGTCCGTGGCACGCCACACCGTGCCCATGCCGCCGTTGCCCACCGCCGAACGCAGCGAGTAACGGTCACCGATGGTCGTGCCGGGGGTCGCGCGTCCGTTGGGGGGACTGACTGGTCCGCCGCTCCACGTCGGGATCTGAGTCACAGAAAAGCCACCGGGGGAATTCGAGGGGGGCTGGGACACAACCCCCCTATCTTGCTGGTTCCGACGCCCGATGCGAAACCCGACGCGACGGACGTTTACCCAACTGGACCGTACGTATCCGAACGTTCACCTATCGTCGATGCCCGTCGACCCGTCGGTCGGTGTGTGGTATCCCTCACCCGCCGACGCCGCCGCGCGTCCTACCATCCGCTAATGAGCGAACCGCGGTCAAGCGAGTCCGGTTTCCCGATCAAGGGCGTCTACACGGCGGCGGACCTTCCGGAGGAACTGGACTCCCGGCTCGGCGGCCCAGGCGAGTTCCCGTACGCGCGCGGGGTGTACCCCACCATGTACACCTCCCGCCCCTGGACCATGCGCCAGTACGCCGGCTTCGGCACCGCCACCGAGTCCAACGCGCGGTACCACCAGTTGTTGCGGGCCGGCACGATGGGTCTCTCCGTCGCCTTCGACCTGCCGACGCAGATGGGCTACGACTCCGACGACCCGATCGCGCACGGCGAGGTGGGCAAGGTCGGAGTGGCCATCGACTCGATCGACGACATGCGGCTGCTCTTCGACGGCATCCCGCTGGACAAGGTCTCCACCTCGATGACCATCAACGCGCCCGGCTCGGTGCTGCTCCTGCTCTACCAGCTCGTGGCCGAGGAGAACGGCGTCCCCGGCTCGGCCCTGAACGGCACGATCCAGAACGACATCCTCAAGGAGTACATCGCCCGCGGGACGTACATCTTCCCGCCGAAGCCCTCGCTGCGGCTGGTGGCCGACACCTTCGGCTACTGCCGCAAGGAGGTGCCGAAGTGGAACACCATCTCCATCTCCGGCTACCACATGGCCGAGGCCGGCGCGTCGCCCGCGCAGGAGATCGCGTTCACCCTGGCCAACGGCGTCGAGTACGTCCGGGCCGCGCTGGAGGCCGGGCTGGCCGTGGACGACTTCGCGCCCCGGCTGTCGTTCTTCTTCGTCGCCCGCACGACCCTGCTGGAGGAGGTGGCGAAGTTCCGGGCCGCCCGCCGGATCTGGGCCCGGCTGATGCGCGACGACTTCGGCGCCAGGAATCCGAAGTCGATGATGCTGCGCTTCCACACCCAGACCGCGGGCGTGCAGCTCACCGCCCAGCAGCCCGAGGTCAACCTGGTCCGGGTGGCGGTGCAGGGCCTCGCCGCGGTGCTCGGCGGCACCCAGTCGCTGCACACCAACAGCTTCGACGAGGCGATCGCGCTGCCCACCGAGAAGGCGGCCCGACTGGCGCTGCGTACCCAGCAGGTGCTGGCGTACGAGACGGACCTGACCGCCACCGTCGACCCGTTCGCCGGCTCGTACGTGGTGGAGGCGATGACCGCCGAGATCGAGGCGGCGGCGACCGAGCTGATGGAGCGGGTGGCCGACCACGGCTCGGCGGTCGACGCCATCGAGGCCGGCTTCCAGAAGCGGGAGATCGAGCAGTCCGCGTACCGGATCGCGCAGGAGATCGACTCCGGCGATCGGGTGGTGGTGGGCCTCAACCGGTTCACCATCGACGAGGAGGAGCCGTACGAGCCGCTGCGGGTCGACCCGACGATCGAGGCGGCGCAGGCGGAGCGGCTGGCCCGGCTGCGCGCCGAGCGGGACGGCGGGGCGGTCGAGCGGGGGCTGGCCGAGCTGCGCGCCGCCGCGGAGGGCACCGGGAACGTGCTCTACCCGATGAAGGAGGCGCTGCGGGCCCGCGCCACCGTGGGCGAGGTCTGCGGCACCCTGCGCCAGGTGTGGGGGCTCTACCGGCCGACCGACCGGTTCTGATCACCCGACCGACGGCCGTCCGCTCTCCCGCCGCGCCGGGGCGGGCGGCCGTCGGCGTCGGCCCGGCGGCTCGTCACCGCCGCGCCGTAACCGGCCGGTCCACCTGCGGGTAACGCCCGGCCCACGGGGCGTTTGCGCTGGTCGCGGGCGTCTGGGCGGAGCGCTACAGTCGGAGGAGGCTCCGCCGCCGATCGGCGGCGCAGACGCGCGGAGCGGGCCCCGGCGACGCCGCCGGAAGGGCTCGGCGGCGCGGCGCGGCGCGTGGTGGTCCACCGGCCACGGCGTGTGCCGGACGGGTTCGGGGGTATCCCGACCGGGTGGACGCGGACGCACACGGTGTGCGGTTGGTCCGGGACGGAGCGTGTCACCGTCTCGGGTGCCCTCAGTCGGGCGCGGTCGGGTAATTGTCGGAGTGTCAGTTCACCTGACCGACTAATGCGACAATTCGGAACGACGGCTTCGAGATCGACATCGATTTCGCGACCGCCGTTCCGGTTACGCGTTGTAGGAGGTGTGGGGCAGATGACGACGTTCGACCGGGATCTACCTGCTGTCCCGCAGATCTACGAGCGCTCCGAGCAGGGCATACGTGACGCTGTGCGGTCCGATCACTACGGGAACGAGGTTGCGCAGCGTCACCGGGGGTCTAGGCTGTCTGCGGTTCCTGATGATCCATCCATCTCTAGCGAACGAGAATTCGACGTGACGAGTGCGTTGACGCTACCCACCGGCAACCAGCTGGCGTCGTCCTGGCCGGAGGCGCCGTCCGGGTCCCAGCCCCTGCCGTTCGAGCTGGACCACCTGCTCGCCCTCCGGGTGCCCGGGCTGATCGCCACCCGTCGCCACCTCCACTCGCACCCGGAGCTCTCCGGCGAGGAGTTCGAGACGGCCGCCCTGATCGCCCGGGAGCTCACCCTGGCCGGGCTGAGGCCGCGGCTGCTGCCGAAGGGCAACGGGGTGATCTGCGACATCGACGGCCGCCCCGACGGCCCGGTGGTCGCGCTGCGCGCCGACATCGACGCCCTGCCGCTGACCGACTCGAAGGACGTGCCGTACCGCTCCACGGTGGACGGCGTCTGCCACGCCTGCGGTCACGACGTGCACACCACCGTCATGCTCGGCGTCGGCATGCTGCTGGCCCAGCTCGCCGACCTCGGCGAGCTGCCCGGCCGGGTCCGGCTGATCTTCCAGCCCGCCGAGGAGATCCTGCCCTGCGGCTCGCTGGAGGTCATCGAGGCCGGCGGCCTGGACGACGTGGTGCAGATCTTCGCGCTGCACTGCGACCCCAACCTGCCGGTCGGGCAGATCGGCCTGCGGGTCGGCCCGATCACCGCCGCCGCCGACAACGTCACCGTCCGGCTCACCGGCCCCGGCGGGCACACCGCCCGCCCGCACCTGACCGTCGACCTGGTCGACGCGCTGGGCCGCCTGATCACCGAGGTGCCGGCCCTGGTCAGCCGCCGGGTGCCGGCCAACAGCGGGCTGCTGCTGGTGTTCGGCCACGCCTCGGCCGGCACCCGTTACAACGTCATCCCCTCCGAGGCGTGCGCCTCCGGCACCCTGCGGGTGATGGACCGCGACACCTGGGAACTGGCCCCCAAGATCGTGGGTCAGGTGGTCCGGGACGTGGTCGCCCCGACCGGGGCCACGGTCGACCTGGAATACCTGCGGGGCCGCCCGCCGGTGTGCAACGACTCCCGGGCCATCCAGGTGCTGACCGCCGCCACCACCGCCACGCTCGGGCCGGAGGGCGTCGCCGAGACCCCGCAGAGCATGGGCGGCGAGGACTTCTCCTGGTACCTGGAGTACGTCCCCGGCGCGCTCGCCCGGCTGGGCGTCGGCCGCTCCGGCCCGAACGTGGACCTGCACCGGGCCTCGTTCGACGCGGACGAACGGGCCATCCCGGTCGGCGTACGGCTCATGGTTCAGACCGCGCTGCGGGCACTGGCGGCCGCGCGGTAGCCGGCAGCGGCGCCGGAGCCGGCAGCGGCGCGGCCGGTCCCGCCGGCGTCGTCACCGGCGGGGCCGTGCGCCGCCGCCGGCGCAGGACCAGCAGCAGCACCGCCAGCGGTACGCCGACGGCCAGCAGCCACGGCAGCACCGCACCCAGCACCGTCAGCAGGACGGTCATGGAGGTCAGGAAGACCTTCCAGCCACCCTCGAGCCCCACCAGGAAGCCGACCTCGGTCTCCTCGTCGGCGGTGCTCGCGTCCGGGCCGACCAGCGACACGGTGACCGTCGACAGGCTGGTCAGGTCCGCCAGCCGCTCCTTCTTCGCCTCCAGTGAGGCGAGGTCCGCCTCGCGGCGGGACAGCTCGTTCTCCAGCGACACCAGGTCGCTGATCGAGGTGGCCCGGGCCAGCAGCCGGCGGGCGCTCTCCACGCGGGCGCGCTGGGTGGTAATCCGCGCGTCCAGGTCGACCACCTGCTCGGTGACGTCCTTGGTGTGGATCTCCCGCCGCTGCTGGCGACCCAGCTTCGCCAGCTCCTCGACGACGCCGTAGAACTTCGCCGCCGGCACCCGGAACTCCAGTTCGGCCCGCGCGTCCGCGTCGACGCTGCGCCGCTGGTCGCCGCCGACGAAGCCGCCGGCCGCCGTGACCGTGGCGATCGCGCTGCGCGCCGCGGCGTCCACATCGTCCACCTGCACGCGCATCGTGCCGGTGTAGATGATGGAGCGCTGGTCGACCCGCAGGTCCGGTGCGCCGCCGCCGCTGCCGTCCTCGGCCTTGCCGCCGCCCGGCTCCGCCGCGCCGCCCGCCTGGTCCGCCGCGCCGCCGGCCCGGTCCTTCTCCGCCGTCGCGGCCTGCGGCGCGCTGCCGGCGTCGTCGCTCGCGTCGCTGCCGCAGCCCGCCAGCGCGAGCAGCGCCACCAGCGCGGCTGCCGTCAGCCGTACGCCCCGACGTCGCCGTTCCCGTCCGTCCATCCCGCCTCCATCGTCCTCGCCCCCGTGCGGGGCGATACCTCAGACGTGACGCGCCACCACGTCGGTTCCGGCAGACTGCGCTCAGTACGTCACGATTCGATAATCTTGGAGTCACGATGCAGCTCACCAAGTACGCGCACTCCTGCCTCCGGGTGGAGCACGACGGGGGAGTGCTGGTCATCGACCCGGGGGTGTTCAGCGAGGCGGCGGCGCTCGACGGGGCGGACGCGGTGCTGATCACCCACGAGCACCCCGACCACCTCGACGTCGGGGCGGTCACCCGGCAGCTCGACCGGCGTCGGTTCGTCATCCACGGTCCGGCGTCGCTGGCCGACACCCTGGGCGACGCCGCCGAGGCGCTCGAACCGGTCCGACCCGGGCAGTCGTTCACGGCCGCCGGCGTGCCGGTACGCGCCTACGGCGGGCAGCACGCCGTGATCCACCCCGACATCCCGGTGGTGGACAACCTGGCGTACCTGCTGGACGACGTGGTCTACCACCCCGGGGACAGCCTGGTCGTCCCCGAGGACACCCAGGTCGACACGCTCTTCCTGCCGATCCACGCCCCGTGGACGAAGTTCTCCGAGTCGCTGGACTTCCTCCGGGCGGTCGCCCCGCGCCGGGCGTACGCGCTGCACGACGGGCTGCTCAACGACAACGGGCTCAACGTGCTCAACGGCAACTTCGCCCGGCTGTCCGAGGTGGACTACCGCCGGCTCGAACCGGGCACCCGGATCGACGCCTGACGGCGATGCCCGGCCCGCCCCGAGAGCTGGTGCACCGGCTCTACACCACCCCGCCGGACCGGTTCGTCGCCATCCGCGACGAGGCCGTCGCCGAGGCCCGCCGCGCCGGCGACCCGAAGACCGCCCGGGAGATCGCCCGGCTGCGCCGGCCCACCGTGGCCGCCTGGCTGGTCAACCTGCTCGCCATCCGCCGCCCCGAGCTGGTCGCCGACCTGGCCCAGCTCGCCGAGGCGCTACGCACCGCCCAACGCGAGCTGCGCGGGCCCCGGCTGCGGGAACTCTCCACCCAGCGGCGGGCGGTGGTCGGCGCGCTCGTCGCCGAGGTGCGCAAGCTGGCGGCCGGGGCCGAGGGCGCCCCGTCGGCCGGGAAGCTGCCGCTGGCCGAGGTGGAGGCCACCCTCAACGCCGCGCTCGCCGACACCGACGTCGCCGAACAGGTCCGCTCCGGCCGGCTGCTCAAGGCCGCCACCTACGCCGGCTTCGGCGAGGTGCCCCGCCCGCAGCTGCGCCTGGTGACCGGTGGGGAGGAGCCGGAACCGGCGCCCCGGCCCGAGCCGGCGGGCAAGCAGCGGCGCGACGCCGACCGGAGCGCGCTCCGCGCCGAGCAGGCGGAACGGGCCGCCCGGGCGGAGCGGGCACGCCGACGGCGGGCGCTGGAGAAGGAGCTGGCCAAGGCGCGTACCGATCAGGAACGGGCCGAGGCGGAGCTGGCCGACGCGACGACGACCGAGCGCGACGGCGTCGCCGCCCTGGACGCCGTCGAGGCGGAGCTGGCCGAGCTGGAGCGGCGCCGGGCCGTCGCCGAGCAGGACCTGAGCCGGGCGCGGCTGGCGCGGCGCGGGGCGGAACGGGTGGTGACGGCCGCGCGTCGCCGCGCCGGCGAGGTCGAGGCGGCGGTGGAGGCCCTCGACGCCGAGGAGGGGACTGCCGAGTCGGACGGTGGCGCGGCAGACTGACCCCTGTGGACGGACGGGTCGACCGGGGAACGGGCGGATGACGCCGGAACAGGCCGCCGCGGCCAGCAAGCCGGTCGTGCTGGAACTCGGTGACCTCTTCACCCGCTGCCCGACCACCCTGCGTCGGGCGCGACTGCTCGGCATCTCCGGCTGGGCGTTCTACGTCACCGGGCGGGCCGGCGCCCTCGGCGAAGTCCGCGCCGAGACGGTCGCCGCCGCCCTCGGCTTCCTGGCCCCCGACGCGGTCGCCGACGGCTGGGACGCGGCCCGGCGGGTCGTCCCGCCGGTCGAGGTGGCCGCCGCCACCCTGGCCGAGTGCTGCCGGTGGGGTGAGGAGCGGCTCGACCCCCTTCCCGGGGTGAGCCGGCTCGCCGCCCTGCTCGGCCGCGCGGTCGACGCCGCGGACGCCAGCGGCATGCCGCTCTTCGCCGCCTGGCGGGCCATGCCGGTGCCGGTCCGGACGGCCGGCGCCCGGACGGCCGTCGGCCTGCGCCTGCTGCGGGAGCACTTCGCCGGGGCGCACCTGATCGCGGTCCGGGCCAGCGGGATGACCCCGCTGGAGGCCGTGCTCGCCGGGCCGGACGGGGAGGCGGGCGCGGTCGCCTGCGGCTGGCCGCCGCCGTACCCGCCGGTCGGGCCGTTGGTCCGGCGGCGGCTCTGGGCCGAGGCGGTGACCGACCGGCTGGCCTCGCCGGCGTTCGCGGCGCTCGGCCCGGCGGACGGCGCCGAGCTGGTGGAACTGCTCATCGCGACCAGGACGCACCTGACCGACCAGGGCTGAGCCGCCCCGCCCCGGGGGTGCGTGGCCCGGCGCCCGTGGCCCGACGCCCGGCGTCCGGCGTGCGTGGCCCGGCGTCCGGAGTCGCGGCAGCCGGCCGGCGCAGCGGTCGGAAAATCGGCGGCGCCCCGTCGGCCCGCCTGCCAGGATCGCCCGCGTGACTCTCCCCGCCGGCTGGCACGCCCGCCGCCCCACCCTGGACGACGTACCGGCGATCCTCGCGGTGGTGCACGCCGCCGACACGTTCGCCATCGGCCACCCGGACTTCGCCGCCGACGACGTGCGCGACGCGCTGACCGCGCCGAACGTCGACCCGGAGCGGGACTCCTGGGTGGTGACCGACCCCGACGGCACGCTGGTCGCCTGGGCGATCCTGGACAACCCGACCGGGGCGGGACGGGAGTTCGTCGACGTGTTCGTCGACCCGGACCGGGGCGCGTCGGTGCGGGCGCCGCTGTTGGCCCGGCAGGTGGAGCGGGTGGCCGGGCGGGCCGCCGAGCGTGGCCTGCCGGCCCTGACCGTGCGGTGCCCCGCCTACCCGCCCGAGCGCCGGTGGGTCGAGGAACTGGTCGCCGCCGGGTTCGGCTTCGTCAAGCGCTACCAGGTCATGAGCCGGTCGCTGGCGGGGGTGCCCGGCGAGCCGCCGCCAACGCCGCCCGGGGTGACGGTCCGCCCGCTGCGACCCGGCGACGAGTCGGAGCTGCGCGACTTCCACCGGGTCTTCGACACCGCCTTCCGCGACACCCCCGACTACGAGCCGCTGGCCTACGACCGCTGGCGGGCCCGGATCGCGGCCGACACGGCCTGGGACGAGTGGTTCGTCGCCGAGGTGGACGGGCGGCCCGCGGGCGTCCTCCAGTCCTCCGACCAGGCGCTCGACCGCAACGAGGGCTGGGTCAAGAACCTGGCCGTGCTGCCCGCTCAGCGGCGCCGGGGGGTGGGCGCGGCGCTGCTGAGCCACGCGTTCGCCCGGTACGCCGCGAAGGGCCGGGAGTCCGCCGGCCTCGGGGTCGACCTGGCCAACCCGACCGCCCCGCTGTCGCTCTACCTCTCGGTGGGGCTGCGCGAGGTGCGCCGGGTCGACATGTACGAGTTGGTCGTCCCGGCCGCCGGTGTGTGATTGACGACGCCGACCGGGGCCGGCTGGAGGCCCCGCCCGGCTCCGGAGCAGACTGGGGGCCGTGGGATACGCGCTGGGCCGACGATACGGGCTAGGCCGACGCGGTGCCGGTGGGGCGGGACCGCAGCTCGGTGACGTAGTCGTCCGGCGCGCCCGCCTTCTCGGCGGCGTTCGCGATCTCCGAGAGGTACCACGCCGTGGGCAGTCCGCCCTCGTACCCGTCGAAGACGTAGATCCACGCGGTCACGTCGCCGTCGAGGGTCGAGACGCGCACGTGCAGCTTGCGGTACGTGCCGGCGGCCACCCCCTCGATCTCGTCGAGCTGGGCGGCGTCGTAGGGGTGGATGTCGTAGATCGCCACGAAGACCCGGTCGCCGGGGGACTCGACGACCGTGCTGACCGCGCCCTCCCAGCCGACGACGTCCTCGCCCGCGAAGGTGAGTCGCCAGCCTTCCAGCCAGCCTGTGCCCACCATCGGCGAATGCGGACAGTAGGCGCGCATGCGGGCGGGGTCGAGGTTTGAGCCGTAGGCGGCGTGATGACGCACGGCGATGACGATAGCCCGCCCGCCGGGTGGGGGAGAATACGACAGTGCGTGTCGGACGCGTTCGGGAGAAGAAAGTCACTGTGAGCACTGACGAAGGGCGAGCGCTGTGAGCCGGATCGTGATCATCGGCGGTGGACCGGCCGGTTACGAGGCGGCCCTGGTCGCCGCGCAGCTGGACGCTGATGTCACCGTCGTGGAGGCCGAGGGCGCCGGCGGGGCCTGCGTACTGTCCGACTGCGTGCCGTCGAAGACCTTCATCGCCAGCTCCGAGGTGGTCACCGGCTACCGGGACACCGAGGAGTTCGGGGTGCACTCCGACGGGCTGGAGGCGGTCACGGTCGACGCCAGCGCGGTGCACGAGCGGGTCAAGCGCCTCGCGCTCGCCCAGTCCGCCGACATCCACGCCAAGCTGGTCAAGGCCGGGGTGAACTTCGTGTCGGGCACCGCCCGGCTCGGCGAGGACACCCTCGGCCACACCCACCGGGTGCTCGTCACCCCGACCGACGGCGGCGGGGAGCAGTCGATCGCCGCGTCGACCGTGCTGGTCGCGACCGGCGCCACCCCCCGCCAGCTGCCCACCGCCGTCCCGGACGGCGAGCGAATCCTGACCTGGCGCCAGGTGTACGACCTGCCGGACCTGCCCGAGCACCTCGTCGTGGTCGGCTCCGGCGTCACCGGCGCGGAGTTCGCGAGCGCCTACCTGGCGATGGGCGTGCAGGTGACCCTGGTCTCCAGCCGCGACCGGGTGATGCCGCACGAGGACGCCGACGCGGCGATGGCGATCGAGCGGGTCTTCCGCAACCGGGGCATGAGCATCCTGAACAACTCCCGGGCGGACGCGGTCCGGCGCACCGCCGACGGGGTGGAGGTCGAGCTCTCCGACGGCCGCAGGGTGGCCGGCTCGCACGCGCTGATCGCGGTCGGCTCCATCCCCAACACCGCCGACCTGGGGCTGGCCGAGTACGGCGTCGCGCTGGCCCGGGGCGGCTACGTCACCGTCGACCGGGTCTCCCGGACCAACGTGCCCGGCATCTACGCCGCCGGCGACTGCACCGGCGTGCTGCCGCTGGCCAGCGTGGCCGCCATGCAGGGGCGGATCGCGATGTGGCACGCGCTCGGCGAGGCGGTCCGGCCGCTGCGCCTGCGTACCGTCGCGGCGAACGTGTTCACCGACCCGGAGCTGGCCACGGTGGGCGTCTCGCAGGACGAGGTCGACGCGGGCAAGGTGCCGGCCCGACAGGTCATGCTGCCGCTGGACGGCAACGCCCGCGCCAAGATGGACGACCTCGCCGACGGCTTCGTCAAGCTCTTCTGCCGCCCGGCCAGCGGCCAGGTGGTGGGCGGCGTGGTGGTGGCGCCGAAGGCGAGCGAGCTGATCCTGCCGATCACCATGGCGGTGGAGAACAACCTCACGGTCAACGAGCTGGCCCAGACGATCACGATCTACCCGAGCCTCTCCGGCTCCATCACCGAGGCCGCCCGCCAGCTCATGCTGCACGAGCTGGAGTGACCCGCGGCAGCAAGGTGACCGCGACGACGACGAGCATCGCGACCTCGGTGAGGATGAGCAGCCGCTCGACCAGGCCGAGCAGCAGCCGGTCGCCGGGGTAGGCCGACCAGACCATCGCCGCCGCCAGCGCCACGCTGGCCGTGGCGAGGCCGCGTACCCGGCGGCCGGCGGATTCGGGCAGGTGTCGGGCGAGCAGCCAGCCGGCGACCGGCAGCGCCAGGAAGGCGACCACCGAGGCGTACCGGTGGACGTAGGCGGCGGCGTCCATGGGCAGGCCGGGCTCGTTCGTCGGCACCACCGCGGCCAGCAGCAGCCCGCCGACCCAGGCGGCCAGGAGCGCCTCGGCCGCCCGGTTCGTTCCGGCGGCGGGCGGCCGGTGGGCGCGCCACAGGGCGGGAAGGAGCACGGCGGTGGCCGCCGCGAGCACCACCATCGCGACGTCGATCACCCCGCCCCGGTCCGAGACGGCGTAGTCGCTGACGGTCAGCGCCCACGGGTCCAGGTCCTCGTTCACCTCGGCGTGGCCGATCACGGCGAGCAGCGCCGCCAGGGCGATCCCGCCGAGGGCCAGCAGTCCACTGTTCCGGGTTCCGCGCATGGCTCAGCCTGTCGCGGAGAGAACCCCAGACGGATCCGGGCCACCCACCGAGATCGATCCCCGGGACCACCCCTAGGCGGCGCCGCCCGGGCGGTCACTCCGCCCCGGGCGCGTCCGTCCGCACCGGGACGGCGACCGGCACCACCGCGACCGCTTCGGTCGCCCGCCGGGCCCCGACGACGGTCATGGCCAGGCCCGCCGCCGCGAAGCCGGCCGCCGCGACCGCCGCGATCAGCGCCAGCCGCCAGGCCGACCCGGTGAGCGCCGTCCCGCCGAGGTGCCCGACCAGCCCGCCGTAGGTGGCCCAGCCGAGCGCCGCCAGGCCCTCGTAGAGCAGGAAGAGCCGGTACGGGTACCGGCTGCGGCCGGCCGAGAAGCAGGCCGCCATCCGGCCACCCGGCACGAAGCGGCAGAGCAGGATCACGAGCGGCCCGGGCCGGCGCAGCCCCTGGGTGACCCGGCTGGCGACCCGCCGGGCCCGGCCCCGCTCGATGTCACGGGGTGCCCGGCGGTCGGGCGCGCCCCGCCCGAGCAGGTAGCAGGCCAGGTCCCCGACGAAGACCCCGAGCGCGCCGACGGCGATGGTCACCGGCAGGTTCAGCCCGCCGTACACGGTGAGGGCGCCGCCGGTGATCATCACGACCTGGGTGGGGACCACCGGGACGAAGGCGTCCGCGACCAGCAGCGCGAGCAGCGCGAGGTACGCCCAGGCCGGCGACGCGACCTCAGTGAGTAGTTCGGGCACGACTGCCACCTCGCCGGACGGGGCCGATTGCGGGTACCGAGCCTGACGGGTCGTCCGGCGTCACGGGGCACGACCCTGGCTCGTGGTGACCACCGACACGGCAGGGCCACCGGACACAACGAGCGGACACACCCGCAGGTGACGGCCCCGCGGACCGTCGAGGGTCGGCGGATCGGAGCGGCCCGGCGTACCGTTGGCGGCGCGCGGCCCCACGACCGTCGGGTCCCCCGTTCCTGACGGTCCGGCCGCCGCGGGCCGCCGGCAGGTCCCGTGCCGGCGGCCCGCCCCCGTGCCGCGCGGCGCGTCGAGCCGTGCTCCCGCCGCGCCGTCCGGGTGCCGGACCGCCCCGGAAAACCGGCTGCGGTCCGCGCGGGCGGGGACGTATCGTCGCCGTATGCACAGTGCGGTATCCACCACGACGCCGGGAGACCCCGGCGCGCCGTACTGACCTGACCGTCGACGAGGCCCCGGGGCGATCCGCCCCGGGGCCTCGTCGCGTCCGGTGACCGGGTCGCCTCCGGGTCGTACCCGATCAAGGAGCGCGACATGATCGACCACCGCAGACTCGGCCGGGAGCTGGAGCTGTTCGGCTCCGACCCGCTGGCCGGCGCCGGGCTGCCGCTCTGGCTGCCGGCGGGCGCCGCCGCCCGGCACGCCGTCGAGGAGTACGTCCGCGAGCTGGAGCGCCGGGCCGGCTACCGGCACGTGCTCACCCCGCCGCTGGGCAGGCGGGAACTCTTCGAGCTCTCCGGCCATCTCGGCTACTTCGCCGACGACATGTTCCCGCCGATGGCGCTCGGCGCCGACGACGAGTTCGTGCTGCGGCCGGCGCTCTGCCCGCACCACGCCCTGGTGTTCCGGGCCCGGGGCCGCTCCTACCGGGAGCTGCCGCTGCGGATCGCCGAGCTGGGCGGCATGTATCGCGCCGAGCGCTCGGGGGTGCTCGGCGGGCTGTCCCGGGTGCGCGCCATCTCGCTCAACGACGCGCACAACTTCTGCGCGCTGGAGCAGGTGGGCGAGGAGGTCGTCGAGATCCTCCGGCTGATCCGCGAGGCGCACGCCGCGCTCGGCGTACGGCCGGCGGGGTTCCGGCTGTCGCTGCGCGGGCCGGGGGAGAAGTACGTCGGGGACGACGCCCAGTGGGCGCGGGCCGAGGAGCTGCTCCGCGCCGCGCTCGACGGGGTGGAGTTCACCGAGGCCCCGGGGGAGGCCGCGTTCTACGGTCCGAAGATCGACATCCAGGTGCTGGACGCCGCCGGCCGCGAGTTCACCCTCTCCACCGTCCAGCTCGACTTCGACAAGCCGGAGCGGTTCGACCTGTCGTACACCGACGCGTCCGGGGCACGGCGGCGGCCGGTGATGGTGCACCGGAGCCTCGTCGGCAGCATGGAGCGGCTCTTCGCGTACCTGATCGAGGTGCACGAGGGCGCCTTCCCCGCCTGGTACGCCCCGGTGCAGCTGGTCGTGCTGCCCGTCGGGGACGACCAGGCCGGGGCGGCGGCCCGGCTCGCCCGCGACGCGCTGGCCGCCGGGCTGCGCGTCGAGGTCGACGGGGCCGGTTCGCTGGGTTCCCGCATCCGCGACGCGGCCCGCGCCCGGGTTCCGTACGCCGCCGTCGTCGGCCCCCGCGAGGCGGCCGAGGGCGCGGTCGCGCTGCGGTTGCGCGGCGGCCGCGCCCTGGACCCGATGCCCGCCGCCGACGCCCTCCGGCTGATCGGCGCGGTGGTGGCCGACCGCGCCCCGACCCTGCTGCCGGCCGGCTGAGCCCGGCCCCGACGGCCGCCCGCCCCGCGCCACCGGCGGCCCGCCCCTTACCGGGTGGATCCCTCGAGCGGCGCGGGCGCGGGCTCGGGCAGAGCGTCCGGGTCGGGGTCGGGCTGGAGGGCGGCGGTGAACTGCGACCGGTAGAGGCGGTGGTAGGCGCCCCGCGCGGCGAGCAGTTCGTCGTGCGTGCCCTGCTCCACGATCCGGCCGTCCTCCATCATCAGGATCAGGTCGGCGTCGCGGATGGTGGAGAGCCGGTGCGCGATGACGAAGCTCGTCCGGTCCGACCGCAGCGCGGCCATCGCCCGCTGGAGCAGCACCTCGGTGCGGGTGTCCACCGAGCTGGTCGCCTCGTCCAGGATCAGCAGCGACGGCTCGGCGAGGAAGGCCCGGGCGATCGTGATGAGCTGCTTCTCGCCGGCGCTGACGTTGCTGCCCTCCTCGTCGATCACCGTGTCGTAGCCGTCGGGCAGGCTGCGCACGAACCGGTCCACGAACGTCGCCCGGGCCGCGGCGACGATCTCCTCCTCGGTCGCCCCGGGCCGGCCGTACGCGATGTTGTCGCGGATGGTGCCACCGAAGAGCCAGGTCTCCTGGAGCACCATGCCGATCCGGCCGCGCAGGTCGTCTCGGCGCATGGTGGTGACGTCCACCCCGTCGAGCGTGATCCGGCCGGCGTCCAGCTCGTAGAAGCGCATGACCAAGTTGACCAGCGTGGTCTTGCCGGCCCCGGTCGGCCCGACGATGGCCACCGTGTGCCCGGGCTCGGCGACCAGGGAGAGGTCCTCGATCAGCGGCTTGTCCGGGGTGTACCGGAAGGAGACGTTCGCGAACTCGACCCGGCCGTGCGGGTCGCGCACCCGGGCCGGCTCGACCGGGTCGGGGCTCTGCTCCTCGGCGTCGAGCACGGCGAAGACCCGCTCGGCGGAGGCCACCCCGGACTGGAGCAGGTTC
Organism: Micromonospora sp. NPDC023633; assembly: GCF_040640035.1. Lineage (NCBI taxonomy): Bacteria > Bacillati > Actinomycetota > Actinomycetes > Micromonosporales > Micromonosporaceae > Micromonospora > Micromonospora sp. NPDC023633. The sequence continues at coordinate 29,168 of NZ_JBFABB010000053.1, forward strand.
GCCATCGAGGCGACCTGGGTGAGCGGCTGGGTGAACTGCCGGGAGTACTGGATGAACGCCTGCACGTCGCCGAGGCTCATCGACCCCGACGCCACCCGCAGGCCGCCCACCACGGCGATCGCCACGTAGCTGAGGTTCCCGACGAACATCATCGCCGGCATGATGATCCCGGAGATGAACTGGGCGCCGAAGCTCGCCCGGAACAGCTCCTCGTTCTTCGCGGTGAAGGCGGCCTCCACCTCGCGCTGCCGGCCGAAGACCTTGACCAGCTCGTGGCCGGTGAACGCCTCCTCGATCTGGCCGTTCAGCTCGCCGGTGTGCGCCCACTGGGCGATGAACTGCCGCTGCGACCGCTTGGCGATGCTGGTGGTGACGACCACCGAGACCGGGACGGCGACGAGGGCCACCAGGGCGAGCAGGGGCGAGATCCAGAACATCATGGCCAGCACGCCGACCACGGTGAGCAGCGAGGTGAGCAGCTGGCTCAGCGTCTGCTGGAGGCTGGTCGAGATGTTGTCGATGTCGTTGGTGACGCGGCTGAGCAGCTCGCCCCGGGGCTGCCGGTCGAAGTAGGGCAGCGGCAGCCGGTTGAGCTTCTCCTCCACGTCGGCGCGCAGCCGCAGCACCGTGCGCTGCACCACCCCGTTGAGCAGCCAGCCCTGCCACCACATCAGCACGCTGGACGCCAGGTAGAGCCCGAGCGCCAGCAGCAGCACCCGCGCCAGCGCGGCGAAGTCGATGCCCACGCCGGGCACCACGTCCATCCGGGCGAGCATGTCGGCGAAGTTGTCGTTGCCGGCCGCCCGCGCGGCGGCCACCGCCTGGTCGGCGGTGGTGCCGGCCGGCAGCTGCCGGCCGATCACACCCGTGAAGATCAGGTCCGTGGCCCACCCGAGCACCTTCGGCCCGACCACGCCGAGCCCCACGCTGACCACCGCCAGCGCGATCACGGCGACGAGCTGGAGGCGCTGCGGGCGCAGCCGGCCCAGCAGCCGCCGGGCCGAGGGCCCGAAGTTCATCGACCGCTCGGCGGGCATCCCGATGCTCGCGTGCGGACCGCCGCGCTGCCCGCCGGGCGGCAGCCGCTTCGGCGTCCGCGCGTCGGCGGCCGGCTTCTGCTGCGGTACGGCGCTGCCGTGCCTGTCGCTCCGCTCGCTCACGCCGCCACCTCGCTTCGCTCCGCGGCGGCGCGAGGCGCCGCGCTGCCGTGCCTGATGGTTCGCTCGCTCCGCTCGCTCACGCGACCACCTCCGTGGTGTTCTGCGACGCCACGATCTCGGCGTACGTCGGGCAGGTGAGTAGCAGTTCGTCGTGTCGGCCGATCCCGACCACGCCCCCGTTCTCGAGCACGACGATCTGGTCGGCGCCGACGATGGTGGAGACCCGCTGCGCCACGATCACCACGGCGGCGTCCGCGGTGACGGGACGCAGCGCCGCCCGCAGCCGCGCATCGGTGCCGAGGTCGAGCGCGGAGAACGAGTCGTCGAAGAGGTAGATCTCCGGCCGCCGGACCAGGGCCCGCGCGATGGCCAGCCGCTGCCGCTGCCCGCCCGAGACGTTCGTGCCGCCCTGCGCGATCGGCGACTCCAACCCCTCGGGCATCGCCTCGACGAAGTCCCGCGCCTGGGCGATCTCCAGCGCGTCCCAGAGTTCCGCGTCGGTCGCGTCCGGGTTGCCGTAGCGCAGGTTGCTCGCCACGGTCCCGGTGAACAGGTACGGCCGCTGCGGCACCAGCCCGATCCGGCGCCACAGCTCGTCCGGCGCCAGGTCCCGTACGTCGACGCCGTCGACCAGCACCGTGCCGGCGGTCGCGTCGACCAGCCGGGGGACGAGCGACAGCAGGGTGGTCTTGCCCGCGCCGGTGCTGCCGATGACCGCCGTCGTCGTTCCCGGCGTCACCCGGAACGACACGTTGCGCAGCACCGGCTCGGCCGCGCCCGGGTACTGGAACCCGACGTCGCGCAGTTCCAGCTCGCCCCGGGCCGTCACCTCGGTCACGGGGTGGGCGGCGGGCACCACGGAGGAGTCGGTGTCGAGCACCTCGACGATCCGCTCGGCGCAGACCGCCGCGCGCGGCACCATCATCAGCATGAAGGTGGCCATCATGACCGCCATCAGGATCTGCATCAGGTACTGCAGGAAGGCGGTGAGGGAGCCGACCTGGATCGCCCCGGCGTCCACCCGCTGGGCGCCGAACCAGAGCACGGCGACGCTGGAGACGTTGAGCACCAGCATCACCACCGGGAAGATCAACGCCATCAGGCGGCCGATGCGCAGGGCGGTCGCGGTGAGGTCGGCGTTCGCCGTGGCGAAGCGTTCCGTCTCGTACGGCTCCCGGACGAACGCCCGCACCACCCGGATGCCGGTGATCTGCTCGCGCAGCACCCGGTTGACCGTGTCGATGCGGGTCTGCATGAGCCGGAAGCCCGGCACCATCCGCCGGATGACCAGCCACAGGGCGACGGCCAGCACGGGCACGCTGACCAGCATCAGCCAGGAGAGCCCGATGTCCTCGCGCAGCGCCATCACCACGCCGCCGACGCTCATGATGGGCACGGCGACGAGCATCGTGCAGCTCATCAGCACGAGCATCTGCACCTGCTGCACGTCGTTGGTGTTGCGGGTGATCAGCGAGGGCGCGCCGAACCGGGCGACCTCGCGGGCGGAGAAGCGGTTGACGTGCGCGAAGACCGACGACCGGACGTCCCGGCCGAAGGCCATCGCCGCCCGCGCGCCGAGGTAGACGGCCGCGACCGAGCAGACGATCTGGACCAGGCTGACCGCGAGCATCCAGCCGCCGGTGCGCAGGATGTAGTCGGTGTCGCCCCGGGCCACGCCCAGGTCGATGACGTCGGCGTTGAGGCTGGGCAGGTAGAGCGACGCCATGGTGCCGACGAACTGGAGCAGCACCACCGCGGCCAGCGGCCGGTGGTACGGGCGAAGGTGCGTACGCAGCAGCCGGGTCAGCACGCCGGGCCCCCTTCCGGGGCGCCGTGCTCCCCGTTGCCGATGACCTCGAGGAGGAACTCACGGATCACCGCCGCCTTCGCCGGATCGGCGTCGACCGAGGTGAGCGGGGCGGCGGAGCGGATCACGGCGGCCAGCGCCTCGACCCGGGCCCGGCCGGCCGCCGTGATGGTGATCTTGACGCTGCGCCGGTCGCTCTTGTCGCGCTGCCGTTCGACGAGGCCCTCGCGGGCGAGGGTGTCGACGATGCCGGTGAGGGTGGCCGGCCGGACGAAGCAGTGCTCGGCGACCGTGCGGTGCGACAGTTCACCGTGCTCGGCGAGGGTCATCAGGGTGACCATCCCGGCCTGGGTGAGGCCGTGCGCCTCGGCGAGGTAGCGGTTCCACCGCTGCCCGGTGACGTGTCCGGCGACCACGAGCAGTCGCCCGATCGGCACGTCCCGTAGCGTGATCAGTTCCATGGCCGATAGATTAGCGCCCTGAACGTCAGGCCCCAAACGAAATAGCGGTGGCCACGGCGACGAAGAAGACCTGTTCCGCCGTGCGCGGGCCGAGGGGGGTCGCCGGCTTGCCGGCCAGGGTCAGCCCGCGTCGGGCCGCCGAGACGTTCGCCGGGAACATGGCCAGCATCAGCAGGGCCAGCCCGGCCGCGGTCCAGCGGGCGGTCGCCGGCACCAGTAGTCCCGCCGCGCCCATCAGTTCCAGCACCCCGGTGAGCGTGACCCAGCAGGTCGGGCCGGGGCAGGGTGGGCGGCACCATCGCGATCATGTCCGCCCGGTAGGCGGGGGCGAAGTGCGCGACACCGGTCACCACGAACATCAGCGCCAGCCCCACCCGCAGCGCGGGGTGCCAGCCGTCGACGGCGGCCGCGCCGACCAGTCCGGCCAGTCGGGCGAGCGCGGTGCCGGCCAGGAGTGCGATCAGCGGAGCCATCCGGTACCTCCTCGGGGCAACTTGTCGCCGACAAGATTGCGGCCCGAGGTGTCATCTTGTCAATAGCAAGATACGATCGCGGCATGACCGGAACGCGCGGCTACCACCACGGCGACCTGCGTCGCGCCCTGCTCGCGGCGGCGGTGCGGGTGATCGAGGAGTCCGGCCCGGCGGCCCTGAGCCTGCGCGACCTGGCCCGCCGGGCGGGTGTCTCGCACGCCGCCCCCGCGCACCACTTCGGCGACAAGGCCGGGCTGCTCACCGCCCTCGCCGCCGAGGGCTTCGAGCTGCTGGCCGAGGCGTTGAACGGCGCCGGCGGCGACCTGCTCGACAGGGGCGTCGCATACGTCGACTTCGCGGTTGGCCACCGCGCGCACTTCGAGGTGATGTTCCGCCCGGACCTCTACCGGCCCGACGCGGAGGAGCTGGTGGCGGCCCGCCAGCGTGCCGGCGACGCGCTGCACTCCGGCGTCGCCGCGCTGCCCGAGGGGCGCCCGACGGCGGCGGACCCGCAGGGCGACGCGCTCGCGGCCTGGTCCATCGTGCACGGCTTCGCCACGCTCTGGCTATCGGGCGCGCTGCCGCCCCGGGTCGGCGACGACCCCCGGGCGGCGGCCCGCGAGGTGATCCACCGCCTCTTCCCGAAGCCGCCCGCACCGGTCCCGGGCCCGCCGGCACCCGCTGCGCCCTGACGAAGCCGGGTGCCCCGGCCGACGCGGGCGCGGCGTCGGCCACGCGCCCGGTGCCGCGCGGGGCCGGTCACCAGCTGGTGGGCAGCGGCATCCCCTCGGTGTAGCCGGCCGCGCTCTGCACGCCGACCAGGGCCCGCTCGTGGAACTCGGCGAGGTCCCGCGCGCCCGCGTAGGTGAAGGCGCTCCGCACCCCCGCGATGATCTCGTCGATCAGGTCCTCCACGCCGGGGCGGGCCGGGTCCAGGTACATCCGGGCCGAGGAGATGCCCTCCTCGAAGACCGCCTTGCGGGCCCGGTCGTACGCGCTGTCGTCGGCCGTCCGCGCGCTGACCGCCCGCGCCGAGGCCATGCCGAAGCTCTCCTTGTAACGCCGGCCGTCGGCGTCGGTGTAGAGGTCGCCGGGGGACTCGTAGGTGCCGGCGAACCAGGAGCCGATCATCACGTTCGAGGCTCCGGCGGCCAGCGCCAGCGCCACGTCGCGCGGGTGGCGTACGCCGCCGTCGGCCCAGACGTGCCGGCCGAGCTGGCGGGCCGCCGCGGCGCAGTCGAGCACGGCGGAGAACTGCGGCCGGCCCACCCCGGTCATCATCCGGGTGGTGCACATCGCGCCCGGGCCGACGCCGACCTTGACGATGTCGGCTCCCGCCCGCACGAGGTCGCGTACGCCCTCGGCGGTCACCACGTTGCCGGCCGCCACCGGGACCGCCGGGTCCAGCGCGCGCACCGCCCGCAGGGCGGTGATCATCCGCTCCTGGTGGCCGTGCGCGGTGTCCACGACCAGCGTGTCCACCCCCGCCTCCAGCAGCGCCGCCGCCTTGCCGGTCACGTCGCCGTTGATGCCCACCGCGGCGGCGATCCGCAGCCGGCCCCGGTCGTCCACCGCCGGCCGGTAGAGGGTCGCCCGCAGCGCGCCCTGCCGGGTCAGCACCCCGACCAGGCGCCCCTCGGCGTCGACCACCGGGGCGAGGCGGCGCCGGCCCGCCGAGAGCCGGTCGAAGCCGGTACGCGGGTCCGCGTCCGCCGGCACCGTGTGCAGCTCGGTGGACATCACGTGCCGGAGCTGGGCGAAGCGGTCCACGCTGACGGTGTCGGCCTCGGTCACCACGCCGACCGGCCGGCTCTCGTCGTCGATCACCACCACGGCGCCGTGCGACCGCTTCGGCAGCAGGTGGATCGCGTCGCCGACCGTGTCGGTCGGGCCCAGCGTGATCGCGGTGTCGTGCACGAGGTGCCGCCGCTTGACCCAGGCGACGACGTTCGCCACCACCTCGATGGGGATGTCCTGCGGGATGACCGCGATCGCGCCCCGCCGGGCGACCGTCTCGGCCATCCGGCGGCCGGACACCGCCGTCATGTTCGACACCACCAGGGGGATGGTCGTGCCCGTGCCGTCGGTGGTGGCCAGGTCGACGTCGAGCCGCGAGCCCACCTCGGAACGGGCGGGCGCCATGAAGACGTCGTTGTAGGTCAGGTCGTGCGCGGGAGCCGCGCCGTGTAGGAACCGCACCCCGCCATCATTCCCGCCCGCCGGCACCCGCACCCCCGGCGGTAGCGGAAAACACCCCGGCCGGGCCGTACGCGACGCCACCCGGGTCAGCCCAGCACCAGCCCCACCGCGATGGCGGCCATCACGAGGGCGACCACGCTGTCGACGACCCGCCACGCCGCCGGACGGGCCAGCACGGGCGCGAGCCGGTGGGCGGCGGCGCCAAGGATGGTGAACCAGACCGCGCTGGCGAGCGCCGCGCCCGCGCCGAAGACCCAGTGGTGCGGGTGCTGGCGGGCCACCCCGCCGAGCAGGAGGACGGTGTCGAGGTACACGTGCGGGTTGAGGTAGGTGAAGGCGAGGCAGGCCAGCACCGTCGCCCCGAGCGTGGCCGGCGGTCGGTCGGCGGGGGAGAGCGCGCCGGGGCGCAGCGCGCGGCGGGCCGCCAGCACGGCGTACCCGAGCAGGAACGCGGCGCCCAACCAGCGGGCGGCGGCCAGGGCGGCGGGGTGTTCCGCCAGGGCGCCGCCCATCCCGGCGATCCCGACGCCGATGAGCAGCGCGTCGGAGGCGGCGCAGACGACGATCACGGGCACCACGTGCTCGCGGCGCAGGCCCTGCCGCAGGACGAAGGCGTTCTGCGCGCCGATGGCGGCGATCAGCGCGATCGCCAGGGAGAAGCCGGCGACGGCGGAACCGGCCGGGGAGCTGCTGAGGATGTCGGGCACGGGTCGACGCTACGAGGCGCGGCCGATGCAGCCCAGCTAAAGATTCTCATGGCGGATAAGCTGGGCTTCATCATGCTCGACACCATGCAGCTCCGGACGTTCGCCACGGTGGTCCGCGAGGGCAGCTTCGAGGCGGCTGCGCACGCCCTGCACGTCACACCGTCGGCCGTCAGCCAGCGGATGAAGGCGTTGGAGCAGGCCGTCGGGCAGGTGCTGGTCCGCCGGACGAAGCCGTGCCAGGCCACCGACGCGGGCCGGCCGCTGCTGCGGCTGGCCGGGCAGGTGGCCCTGCTGGAGCGGGAGGCGCTGGACGCCGCGCGCCCGCCGACGACGGGCGGAGCCGGCCCCACCCGGGTGACCGTCGTGGCGAACGGGGACTCGCTCGGCACCTGGTTCGTCGGCGCGCTGGCGCGGCTGCCCGCCGAGTTGGCGCTCCTGTTCGACGTACGCCGCGACGACGAGGACCACACGGCGGAGCTGATCCGCGACGGCACCGCGATGGCGGCGGTGACCGCCCAGCGCGAGGCCGTCCAGGGCTGCCGGGTGGAGCGGCTGGGCGCCATGCGGTACGTCGCGCTGGCCCGGACCGAGTTCGCGGCCCGCCACTTTCCCGACGGTCTCACCGAGGCGGCCCTCGCGGCGGCGCCGGTGCTGGCCTTCGACCGCAAGGACCAGCTCCAGCAGCGGTTCGCCCGCACCGTGACCCGGCGTCGGATCGACCCGCCCGTCCACTACGTCCCGTCCTTCGACGGCTTCAACGAGGCCGTGCGGCTGGGGTTGGGCTGGGGGATGGTCCCCGAGCGGTTCGCCCGTGCCGACATCGCGGCCGGCCGCTGCGTCGACCTCGGCGCCGGGCGCCACCTGGACCGGCCGCTGTACTGGCAGCACTGGCGGGTGGACTCGACCACGCTGGACGCGCTGACCGCCGCCGTCCGCGCGGTCGCCGCCACCGAGCTGCGCTGACCCGCGCGTCGGCCGGGCAGCGAGCCGGGGCCGGGCAGCGACCCGGCGGGCCGCCGGCCGGGGATCAGGCGAGCGCCGAACGTAGCCGGGCCGGCGATCGGGCGGCGACCCCGGACAGGTCAGGCGATGGTGCAGATCGCCGCGCCGGCGGTGATGACGGCGCCGACCTCGGCCGCGAGGCCGCTGACCGTGCCCGCCTTGTGGGCGTGCAGCGGCTGCTCCATCTTCATCGCCTCCAGCACCACGACCAGGTCACCCTCGGCCACGGTGTCGCCGTCGGCGACCGCGATCTTGACGATGGTGCCCTGCATCGGGGAGGTGAGCGCGTCGCCGCTGACCGCGACGCCGGCCTTGGCCCCACCGCCCCGGCGGGCCGGCTTGCGTGCGGCGGGCGCGGCGGCCGTACCCCCGCCGAGGCCGGCCGGGAGGCTGACCTCCAGCCGCTTGCCGCCGACCTCGACCACGACGGTCTCGCGCTCGACCGGCGCGTCGGCGGGGCCGGCGGCGGCGGTGAACGGCGGGACGGTGTTGTCGAACCCGGTCTCGATCCACCGGGTGTGCACGGTGAACGGCTCGGCGGTGAACGCCTCGTCGCGGACCACCAGCCGGTGGAACGGCAGCGCGGTGGCCATGCCCTCGACGACCATCTCGTCCAGGGCGCGGCGGGCCCGCTCCAGCGCCTCGGTACGCGTCTCGCCGGTGACGATCACCTTGGCCAGCAGCGAGTCGAAGTTGCCGCCGATCACGTCGCCGGCGGAGATGCCGGTGTCCACCCGGATGCCGGGACCGGAGGGCAGCCGCAGCGCCGTGACCGTGCCGGGGGCGGGCAGGAAGCTGCGGCCCGGGTCCTCGCCGTTGATCCGGAACTCGATGGAGTGCCCGCGCGGCGTCGGGTCCTCGGTGAACCGCAGCTTCTCGCCGTCGGCGATCCGGAACTGCTCCCGGACCAGGTCGATGCCGGCGGTCTCCTCGGTGACCGGGTGCTCGACCTGGAGGCGGGTGTTGACCTCCAGGAAGGAGATGGTGCCGTCGGCGCCGACCAGGTACTCCACCGTGCCGGCGCCGTGGTAGCCGGCCTCCCGGCAGATCGCCTTGGCGCTGTCGTGGATCTGGGCGCGCTGCGCGTCGGTGAGGAACGGCGCGGGGGCCTCCTCGACCAGCTTCTGGTGCCGGCGCTGGAGCGAGCAGTCCCGCGTGCCGACCACGATCACGTTGCCGTGCCGGTCGGCCAGCACCTGCGCCTCGACGTGGCGGGGCTGGTCCAGGTAGCGCTCGACGAAGCACTCGCCCCGGCCGAACGCGGCGACCGCCTCGCGGGTGGCCGACTCGAACAGGTGCGGGATCTCCTCCATGGTCCGGGCCACCTTGAGCCCGCGCCCGCCGCCGCCGAAGGCGGCCTTGATGGCGACCGGCAGGCCGTGGTCGACGGCGAACGCCATCACCTCGTCGGGGCTGCCGACCGGGTCGGGGGTGCCGGGCACCAGGGGCGCGCCGGCGCGCTGGGCGATGTGCCGGGCGGTGACCTTGTCGCCGAGGTCCCGGATCGCCTGCGGGGTGGGGCCGATCCAGGTCAGCCCGGCGTCGATGACGGCCTGGGCGAAGTCGGCGTTCTCGGAGAGGAAGCCGTAGCCGGGGTGGACCGCGTCGGCATCGGCCTTCGCGGCGACCTCCAGCAGCTTGTCGATGCGCAGGTACGTCTCGGCGGCGGTGTCCCCGCCGAGCGCGTACGCCTCGTCGGCCAGCGTGGCGTGCAGGGCGTCCCGGTCGGAGTCCGCGTAGACGGCGACGCTGCCGAGGCCGGCGTCGCGACAGGCGCGGATGACGCGGACGGCGATCTCGCCGCGGTTGGCGATGAGTACCTTGCGCACCTTGCTGGCTCCTCCCCGGAGGGTCACTGACCGGGAGTGTATCGGCCACCGTGGCGGCCCTAACGATCGCTCAGTGTGGGATGCCGCACTGTTCCCCGCGCCCTAGTCAAATTTGCTTATTACGCTCGTCCGGTGTCTGCCACGCGAATGATGATCCTCGGCCTGGTGCGCTGGATGCAGCCCGTGCACGGCTACGACGTGCGCCGCGAGCTGCTCAGTTGGAGCGCCGACAAGTGGGCGAACGTGCAGCCCGGATCGATCTACCACGCCCTGCGCAAGCTGACGCAGGAAGGGCTGTTGCGCGAGGTGGCCACCGAGCAGGTGGGCGCCCGTCCGGCCCGCACCACGTACGAGGTCACCCCGAAGGGGGAGGAGGAGTTCGAGTCGCTGCTGCGCGGCCTGTGGTGGCAGCTGCACGAGCCGCCGGACCCCTTCGCGGCGGCGTTCTCCTTCCTGCCCGCGATGCCGCGCGAGGAGGCGGCGGCTGCCCTGCGCAACCGGGCGAACCTGCTGCGCGCCGGTGTCGAGTGGATGCGTACGTCGTTGAGTTCTGACTGGATGCGTGAGACCAAGCCGGTGCACGTGGGGTGGATGTTCGAGCTCTGGACGGCCCGCTCCGAGGCGGAGATCTCCTGGTGCGAGCGGATCGCGGAACGGATCGAGTCGGGGGTGTCGTACCTGCCCGAGGGGCTGGAGCGGGCGCAGGGGTGGGAGGGCTGGGAGGAGCGGCTGCCGCCCCGGCCGTCGCCCGGGCCGTCGGCGGAGGAATAATCAACGTTGACCATAAGAGCTATATCGCGTTAGCCTGCCCGGGACGCCACGGGGGAGCCTGCCGTCCGGCGTCGTCTCCGAGGGACAGACAGGTGGCCGGTGGCACCGGCCCGGACGACCAGGAGCAGAGATGATCGAGACCAGAGGGCTGCGGAAGTCGTTCCGCTCCCGGGAGGGTCGCCAGACGAAGACCGTCGACGCGGTGTGCGGCGTCGACCTCAAGGTCGCCGAGGGGGAGATCTTCGGTTTCCTCGGCCCCAACGGCGCCGGCAAGACCACCACCCTGCGGATGCTGGCCACGCTGATCGAGCCGGACGGCGGCGAGGCCACCGTCGCCGGGGCCGACCTGCGCCGGGACCCGGCCGAGGTGCGCCGCCGCATCGGCTACGTCGCCCAGGGCGGCAGCACCTGGGACGAGTCCACCGCCCGGGAGGAGCTCGTCCTGCACGCCCGGATGTACGGCATCGGCAAGGCCGAGGCGCTCCGGCGGGCCGCCCGTGCCCTCGACGCCTTCCAGCTCACCGAGTACGCCGACCGCAAGTGCAAGACCTACTCCGGCGGTCAGCGGCGGCGGGTGGAGATCGCCCTCGGCATCATCCACGAGCCGAGGATCGTCTTCCTGGACGAGCCGACGACGGGCCTCGACCCGCAGAGCCGGGCGCACATGTGGGACGAGATCCGCCGGCTGCGCGCCGACGGCATGACCGTCTTCATCACCACCCACTACCTGGAGGAGGCCGACGCGCTCTGCGACCGGATCGCGATCACGGATCACGGCGAGGTGGTCGCGGAGGGCACCCCGGCGGACCTGAAGCGCGAGATCTCCGGCGACGTCGTGCTGGTCGGGCTGGACGCCGCGGCCACCCCGCAGGCCGCGCAGCTGCTCGACGGCGAGCCCTACGTCAACAAGCTGGAGACCGTCGAGGAGGGCGGGCTGCGGCTCTACGTCGACGAGGGGGCGACCGCCATCCCGCAGATCCTGCGTCGCGTCGACACCGCCGGCCTCGGGCTCGAATCCATCGAGCTGCACCGGCCCAGCCTCGACGACGTCTTCCTCACCAAGACCGGCCGCTCGCTGCGCGAGTCCTGATCCGGAGACCGGAGAGACCTCATGAAACTCGCCCGTGACACCTGGCTGATCTTCCAGCGCCAGCTCCAACTGCTGCTGCGCAACCCCGTCTGGGTCTTCGTCGGCGTCTTCCAGCCGGTGATGTACCTGCTGCTCTTCGCCCCGCTGCTCAAGCCGGCGCTGAACGCGCCCACCCAGGCGGAGGCCTACAAGATCTTCGTACCGGGCCTGCTGGTGCTGCTGGCCATCTTCGGTGGCCTGTTCCAGGGCTTCGGCCTGATCGCCGAGCTGCGCGCCGGGGTCATCGAACGCTCCCGGGTCACCCCGGTCAGCCGCCTCGCCCTGCTGCTCGGCCGCTCGCTGCGCGACGTGGTGTCGCTCATCGTGCAGGCGGTCATCATCACCCTGCTCGCGCTCCTGTTCGACCTGCGCGTCTCCCTCGTCGACCTGCTGCTGGCGTACCTCATGCTCGCCCTGATCGCGCTGATGACCTCGGCCGTCTCCTACGGCATCGCGCTCAAGGTCAAGAGCGAGGACGCGCTGGCCCCGCTGATGAACACCGTGGCCCAGCCCGTGCTGCTGCTCTCCGGCATCCTGCTGCCGCTGACCTTCGCCCCCGGCTGGCTCCAGGGCATCGCCGAGTGGAACCCGTTCTCCTGGGCGGTCGACGGCACCCGGGCCCTCTTCGCCGGCGACCTCGGCGACGACAGGGTCTGGCAGGGGCTGGGCATCATCGCGATCCTCGCCGCCGCCGGCGTCGTCTGGGCCGCCCGGCAGTTCGCCCGCAGCGTCCGCTGAACGAGCGACGCCCAGCGGTGGTCCCTTCCCGACGTCCGGGGAGAGTTGCCTCTCACCAGGGGCGGGGCGCCGGCCCGACGCTTGTAGCGTGAGGCCGGTGCCCCGCCTCACCCGTGACCGGCTCACCTGGCTGACCTACGCCCAACTCGGGCTGTGGGGCTTCTTCCTCTACGGCTTCGGGCCGGTCGTGCCGCTGCTCCGCGACGAACAGGGCACCTCGGCCGCCGTCGCCGGCCTGCACAGCACCGGCATCGCCGTCGGCGCGCTGGCCGGCGGGGCGCTCTTCGCGCCCCTGGCCCGCCGACTCGGCCGGGGCCGGGCGATCTGGACCGGGCTGGCGGGCGTGGCGGCCGGCGTCGCCGCCCTGGGCCTCGTCCGCGCCCTGCCCGCCACGATCACCGCCGTCGCGGTGATCGCCACCTTCGGCATGCTGGTGATCAGCGGCGTGTCCGTGGTGCTCACCGACCGGCACGGCACCGGCGCGCCGGCGGCGCTGACCGAGGCCAACGCCGTGGGCGCCGGCGCCGGCATCCTCGCCCCGCTGCTCATCGGCGCCAGCGTGGACGCCGGGTGGGGCTGGCGACCGGCGATGGCCGTCGAGATCGGCCTGATCGCGCTGGTCGCGCTCGCCGCCCTGACCTTCCGCGTACGCCTGCCGCGGCCCGCCCCCGCTGCCGCGGCTCCCGGTGCCCCACCGGCCGGCGACCGCCCCGCCGCTGGCCCGACGGTCCCCGCCGCTGCCGGTCCGACGGTCCCTGCCGCTGCCGGCTTGACGGTCCCCGCCGCCGCCGGCCTCGGCTCGGCCACGGGCGGCGGCGCGACTGCCGGCATCGGCTCGGCCACCGGCGTCGGCGCGACTGCCGACGCGCACCGGTCGAGCCGGCGGCTGCCGCCGGCGTACTGGATCGCCTGGGTGCTCATGGCGGTCACCGGCTCGATCGAGGTCTGCCTGTCGCTCTGGACGGCCGACGTGCTCCGCTCGCACGCCGGGATGGCGGCCGGCACCGCCTCGGCCGCCGTCGCCGCGATCGTCTGCGGCATGTTCGTGGGCCGGCTCGTCGGGGGCCGGTTCGCCCTGCGGTACCGGCCCGTGCCGCTGCTGCTGGCCGCGCTGGGCGTGTCGCTGGCCGGGTTCGCGCTCTTCTGGATCGCGCCGGTCGGTTGGCTCGCCGTCACCGGCCTGGTCGTCCTCGGTCTCGGCAACGCCCTGCACTATCCGCTGGCGATCTCGATCGCGCTCGCCGTCGCCGGGCCGGCCGCGGACCGGGCGGCCGGCTGGGCGTCGTACTCGATGGGCGTCGGCTTCGGGATCGCGCCGGTCGCGCTCGGCTGGGTGGCCGACGGCGTCGGACCGCACCTGGCCTTCCTGCTGCTGCCCGGCTTCATCGCGGCGGCCGCGCTGCTCGCCGCCCGACTGGGCCGCGCCCTGCGCCCGGTTCCCGCCGAGGTCCGATCCCCGGCCCCCGCCTGACCCCGAGTGGTGCCTCCCTCGGATCCGGTACGCCGCCCTCGGATCCCGGACTGCCGCCCTTGGATCCCGGACTGCCCGCCCTTGGATCTTGGTACGCCTCCCTTGGATCTTGGTACGGAACGGCCCTTCCGGGGGCCGTTTCTTACCAGGATCGCGCAGGGCGGTGCTTGCGGTGGAGTTGGTCAGTGCACCCGGGCGAGGGTCAGGCCGTCGGCGATCGGGAGCATCACCGCGTCGACCCGGACGTCGGCGAGCACCTCGTCGTTGAACGCCGCGATGGCCCGGTCGTCGGCGTTCTGCGGGGCGATCACCCGGCCACCGCGCAGCACGTTGTCGACCGCGATCATCCCGCCGGGACGCATCCGGGGCACCAGCTCCGCCCAGTAGATCGGGTAGCCGGTCTTGTCGGCGTCGATGAACGCGAAGTCCAGGTAGCGCTCGTGGGGCAGCTCGCGCAGCGTGTCCCCGGCCGGGCCGATGCGCAGCTCGATCCGGTCGTCCACGCCGGCGCGGGCCCAGTACCGCCGGGCGATGCCGGTGAACTCCTCCGAGATGTCGAAGCAGGTCAGCCGCCCGCCCTCGGGCAGCCCGCGGGCGATCGCCAGCGACGAGAGGCCCGTGAACGTGCCCACCTCGACGGCCTGCCGCACCCCGAGCAGCCGGGTGAGGAAGGTCAGGAAGGCGGCCAGCTCCGGCGCGACCTGTATATGCGCGTCGTTCGGCAGGGCCGCGCGCGTCTCCTCGGCCAGGTCCCGCATGATCTCGTCCGGCGGCGCACCGTGCGCGACCAGGTACGCGTGCAGTTCCGACGTGAGCGGGATCGACTTGGTGGTCATGAACGGACGCTAGCCGAGCGGCTCGACCGTCTGGTTGCCGAGCGCGACCTTCGTCCACAGATCGGTGATCCGCAGGTCCAGCTCGGCGAGGAGGCGACGCAGCATCGGCAGGGAGAGCCCGATGACCGTGCTCGGATCGCCCTCGATCCGCTCCACGAACGGCCCGCCCAGCCCGTCGATCGTGAAGGCACCCGCCACGGCCAGTGGTTCGCCGGTGCCCACGTACGTGGCGATCTCGTCGTCGCTGACGTCGGCGAAGTGCACGACGGTGGAGGCGACCGCCTCGGCCCGCCGCCCCGCCTCGACGTCGATCAGGCAGTGCCCGCTGTGCAGTACGCCGCTGCGCCCGCGCATCCGCTCCCAGCGCCGGGTGGCGTCCGCCGCGTCGGCCGGCTTGCCGAGGATCTCCCCGTCGAAGGCCAGCACCGAGTCGCACCCGATCACCAACATCCGCTGGTCGTCGGTCGGTCGCAGCCGGGTGAGCACCGCCTGCGCCTTCATCCGGGCCAGCTCCAGGCAGAGCTCCTCGGCCCGATCGGTGACCACGAGGGACTCGTCGACGCCGCTGACCAGCACGTCCGGTTCGATCCCGGCGGCCTGGAGAATCTTGCGGCGGGCAGGGCTCGCCGAGGCGAGCACGAGGCGGAGCGGCATGGATTTCGGCACGTCGCCGACGTTACCGGCTGACCGGGGCGACGATGCCCCCCGGTGGGATGAGTCGACCGTTGCCCGTCCCGCGCTCTCCCGCCGTCGTCGTCAGGGACAGCTCAGCGACTGATGCGGGGTGGAGGGTCGTCGCCACGACGCCGCCGACGGGCGATGAACGTCCACGCGCCGGCAGCAGCCACGATCACGCCGAGGGTGACCAGGCCGCGGGTCGTCGCCCCGCCGTCCCCGCCGTCCGCCGGCTCCGCTGCCGCCATCGTGGTCGAGGCGGTGGGGGCGGGGGCGCCCGCCGTCGCGGAACCGAAACCCAGCGGCGGTACGTCTGCCGTCAACGCCGCCACCAGGTCGATGACCCCGTGGCCGTACTCGTCGTCCCGCCCCGGCGCTCCCTTGTCGATCGCGGTGGCCGTGAGCCTGTGCGCCACCTCTGAGGCGGGCAGGTACGGGTACTTGGACCGAATTAACGCTGCCGCCCCAGCGACGATGGCTGTGGAGTCCGAAGTGCCGGTGCCTTTGCGATACTTGCCGTCGATGCTAGTGCTGAAGATGTCGACTGCCGGAGCGACCACGTCTATCTCCGGCCCGGTGACTGACACTGAGGCTCGCTGGCCGAGCCGATCAACACCACCTACGGCAATTGCGCCAGGGTAGGAGGCAGGGAATCCGACATGTTGGCTAAAGGGCTTATTGCCTGCTGCGGCGACAACAACAATGTCTGCGCGAATTGCGGCCTCGATTGCTGCATGTAATCGGCTGTCCGCTGCTCCTGCTGCTGAAATGCTGATTACTTTGACATTTTGCGTGATTGCGTAGTTGATCGCATCTGCCAGGTGGTAACTGGTGCCCCCCTGGTCGTTAATTTTCACCCGTACGGGAAGGATCTTCGCCTTTGGTGCGATGCCAAGGGCGCCTTGTTTGCCAGCATGCCCGTGGGCGGCGATTAGACCTGCCATGCCGGTTCCGTGGCTGTCTTGGTCTTGTCGGCCGTCGCCACTACCCCCAGCAACAATATCTGTGCCTCGGCGCAGATTGCGCGCAAGATCGGGATGCGGATGAACGCCGGTGTCTGGCACCGCAACCGTTACACCTTCACCTTGAGTGATCCGGTGCACTTCGGCGACCCTGAGAAAGTTCAGGTGCCACTGGTCCCCCCGGATTCGGTCGACGCCCTGCGGACTTGCGGCGCTACGCTTAGACCAAGCATGCGAGGGAGTCGGCAGCAGGAGTGTTGCCGTAAGACTGAACAGCGCCAAGGCGGCTTGGATGGTCCGAGTTCTCAACGGTTAAAGCCAATAGCCGGACCTGGGTCGATGGGGCCATCTTCGTCCGGCGGGCGGACTACCGGGCTTACGCCTCGGTCCACTTCCCATGGGTGGTCCGGATCCCAGCGTCGCGACTCCTCATCACTGCCGTCGTACCGCCCTGACCGGCCCGGCATCCCGCCTGCGCGGGCAGTGCCCATGCTGGGTGCTCCACCGATTGGCGGTATACCCTGCACCGCGCTGAAGTTGCGGCCAGCCCCTGGGCGGGAGCCTGCGCCCCCGGTCGGAGCGGTGCCTGCGCCCCCGCCACCGATTACTCCACCAATCGGGTTAACCCGACGTTGCTGTGCGCCGCTGCCACTCGATGGTCCGAATCCCATTCCGGGGGTTCCGCCGATCAAACCACCTGGTGGCATAGGCCGGGGTGATCCCGGTGGCGTGGCAGGCGGGAGCCCGCTAATGGTTCCGTTTGCCGGCCGGCTGCTAGGGCCAGGCTGACCGATCGGCAATCCAGAGATCCCGTGTCCAGGCCGCACGCCTGGCGGCATAGCAGGCATCGGTCCGCTGCCGGGGCCAGTGGGGAGGCCGGGTGGAGTTGCACCTGGCATCGCGGGATTGATTGGAGAAGGCGCTAGACCGGGCTTGACCCCGCCGAGGACAGGCCCGACGTTACGGATGGTTGGTGCGGAGACCTGTCGCGCGTTCGTAGCCGGCCGGGCAACGGACGAAGTAGTCGAACTTGACAACGGCACGGGAACGACAGGCGGAATCACCGGAGCGGCTGAACCGCCTCCGTAGACATCGGAGTTGTGCTGGTCCGCCTCAGGTGAAGGCTTAGGCCTAGGCGGTGGTTGACGGAGCATTACTTGGGCGTGTTGGAGTTCGCCGCTGAGGCCGTACATGATGCCGCGCGCCTGGACGTTGAGCCGTTCCAGGTCGGCGTCCGCGACCGGGCGGTCGGGGACCCGGCTGCCCATGGCCGCCTTCGGGTCGGCGAGCGTCGCCTCGTACGTCTGCTTCTCCTGGACCTTGACGGCGTACGCCTCGTAGATCTTCTTGAGTTCCGCGCGGGTGGCGCTGATGGCCTGCGTGGCGGCGGAGAGCACGGTGTAGTTGGCGCTGGCGGCGTCGTGCGTGCGCTGCACCTTGTCGATCAGCTCGTCCAGCTCGCGGATGTACGCCCGGGCGGCCTCGTTGGTTCCCGGGGGCCATGCCTCTGCCAGCCCTCGGCGGTATTCCTGGAGGCGGCTCAGGTGGGCGCGGGAGAGGTCGCAGACCTTGCGCCAGCCGGCGACCTGCTTCCAGTGGTTGGTGGTGTCGTGGTCCTGGAGGCAGGCCCACATGCTGGTGACGTCCATCAGCCGCCAGTCGGTGAGGGCGGACGTGCGGCCGCCGGTGCCCCGCTCGATCACGGCAGCACCACCGGCCTCTGCCCCTGCCCCGGCACGGGCTCCGGCCCGGTGGGATCGGCCAGCACCGGTGCCGCGCCGCGGGGCGCTGCGGCGGCCGGGTTGGCGAGTGCCCGCTCGACGTCGGTCACGCGCGCGGAGGCGAAGGCGTCGGACCCGGTGTAGTTGGTGGCGACGGTGCCGGCGGCGACGGCCAGGTGGCCGGTGGCGTCGCGGACGCCCCAGACCATGTCGGCGGTGGCCTGCTGGGTCTCGTGGTGCGCGCGCAGGAAGTTGACCAGCTCGATGAACGCGTCGGCCGGGTTGGGCACCGGTGCTGTCATGTCCTCGGCGATGTACGACAGGTGCGGGGCGTAGTTGCGTTCCACCTCGGCCTGGAGCTTGTCGGCGAACTCGCGGAGTTGGCGGATGTCTGCCTCGATGCCGCCGTAGCCGCGGAGCCAGGACGCTGGACGGTCCTCCTCGGGGATCATTCGGCCCTCCCTATCCGTCACTGCGCCGTTTCCGTGAGTGAGATTAATGGGTCCCCGGGGATGCCGGCAGCCCCGCCCCGGCACACAGCGGCCACCCCGCGCGCGTGCAGGGGCGCCGAGCTGCGGTGATACGTACCGAAATGGTCAGCGGGGCAGGCCGGACGCCCGCCAGGCGCCGGGGCCGGCGGTCGCCGCTCCGACGGGCCGGCCGGAGCGCGCCCAGGCGGA
>NZ_JBFABB010000054.1:0-47601 GCF_040640035.1 Micromonospora sp. NPDC023633
CTCCTGCCGGGGGGGGCCGTCCCGGGGGCGGGGCTGTACCGGGCCGGGGCCGGGCCCTACGACGTGGTCGCGGCCGCGGTGGTCGGGACGAACGGGGGCTACGCCGCCTCGGACCGGACCGACGGGAGCGACGCCGGCGTGGGTCGGACCGGCGCGGGCGCCGCCGGCGTGGACCGGACGTCGGCGGGCGACGACGGCACGACGCGGCCGGCGGGCGACGCGACCAGTCCCGGCCCGGTGGTCGGGTCGGAGTCGAAGTGACCGGGCCGGAACCCGGCGACGACCTGCGCGACGTGGCGCAGCCCGGCGCGGGCGAGGTAACCGCCACGGTGATCGTCGACGCGCCGGCCGAGCGGGTCTTCGCGGCGCTGACCGCCTGGGAGCGGCAGTCGGACTGGATCCCCTTCACCACCGTCCGGGTGGTCGAGGGCGACGGCGGCGAGGGCAGCCTGGTCGAGGCGGTCACGGCGCTCGGCCCCGCCGTGCTGCGCGACGAGATGCGGGTGGTCCGGGTGGACGCGCCCTACGAGGTGGGCGTCGTGCACTGCGGGAAGCTGCTGCGCGGCCCCGGCGTGCTCCGCTGCACGCCGCTGGAGCGGAACCGTACCCAGGTGGTCTGGCACGAGTGGTTCCACCTGCCGGTGGGCCCGGCCGGTCGGGTGGCCTGGCCGGTGCTCTGGCCCGGGTCGAAGTTCAGCCTGACCCAGGCGCTGAAGAGGTTCGGCCGGCTGGTGGAGCAGGGTCGGCTGCCCTGACCCGGGTTTCGCCTGATCGACCCTGACCGGGTTCGCCTGGTCGACTCGACGTTCCTGACATCGGGGGGTCGGCGCGGCCGGGACGCCCCGACGTCGTCGACTCCGGTCGGACCAGGCCCGGCCGCCCAGGCGCGAGGCGGGACGGGAGGCCACGGGCCTGTCGGGGCGGTGCCCTAGCGTGGACGCGTGACTGACCTGGTGATCGGCGCCGACGGGCTGCCACGATGCGGCTGGGGGCACAGCACCCCCGACTACGCCGCCTACCACGACACCGAGTGGGGCCGGCCCCTGCGCGGCGACGACGCGCTCTACGAGCGGCTCACGCTGGAGGCGTTCCAGTCGGGGCTGTCCTGGCTGACCATCCTCCGCAAGCGGCCCGCGTTCCGGCTGGCCTTCGACGAGTTCCGGATCGACGCCGTGGCCGGCTACGGCGACGCCGACGTCATCCGGCTGCTCGCCGACGCCGGCATCGTCCGCAACCGCGCCAAGATCGAGGCGGCCATCGCCAACGCCCGGGCGGCGCTGGAGCTCCCGGAGGGGCTCTCCGCGCTGCTCTGGTCCTTCGCCCCGCCGCCCCGGCCGGCCCGGCCCACGTCGTTCGCGGAGGTGCCGGCGCTGACCGCCGAGTCCACCGCGATGGCCAAGGCGCTCAAGAAGCGGGGCTTCCGCTTCGTCGGCCCGACCACGGCCTACGCGCTGATGCAGGCCACCGGGATGGTCGACGACCACCTTGCGGGCTGCCACGTCGTGGCGGCGCACGCGGCGTGATGGGATGGAGGTTATGACGACCGACACCGCGCACCGAGTGGACGCGGCGCGCCCCGCCGACGGCACGGGCGCCTGGGCGGTGCTGCTTCCGACCGGGCGCTACGAGGCCGAGCGGCTCGTCCACCACGACACGCTCGAGCTGACCGGTCTGGCCGACGCCGCCCGGCCCCACCCCGGCGACCGGGTGGCCGTGCTGGCCGGCGCGCCGCCCCGGCTGGTGGCGCTGGGCCGGGTCGCCGCGGCCAGCGGCCAGGAGCGGGAGGATCCGGACGACCCGCAGTCCGAGCGGGCCGAGGCGCCGCTGGTGGTGGCGTACACCCGGCGGGCCTTCGACGAGCCGGTGCCGGCCGACGCGCTGGCGCTCGACGGGCCGCTGACCGCACTGGACCCGACGGCCTTCCGGGAGCTGGTCGACCGGCTCGGCCCGCCGCCGCAGCGGCGCTCCTGGTTGGTCAGCCTGGACCTGCCGATCGAGGCCGCGTCGCCCGCCGATGCGGTCCGCCTGTTCTGGGCCTACGTGCAGGAGCTGGGTCCCCGCGAACTGCCCGCCTTCGTCTCGCCCGCCGGCGACGAGCTGGCCATGCAGGCGTTCGTGCTCGGGGCGGAGGCGAACCAGGATCCGGAGGAGGACGACTGACCGACCCCGGGTGACGTCGCCGCGACGACGCTCGGGCCGCCGCTGCCGGTGATCCGCGCACGGTCCCGGCCGGCGTCCCGCCGCAGGTGCGGCCCACAGCCCGGTCCGGCCGGCGTCCCGCCGCCGGCGCCGCCCACCGCCCGCGGAATGTCGGGGCGGGCCGGCCGGGGAGGCGTCAGCGGCCCTCGAAGACCGGCTTCTGCTTGTTGACGAAGGCCAGGGTGCCGGCGCGGTGGTCGGCGGTGCCCCCGCAGATCGACTGCGCCTGCGCCTCGGCGGCCAGGGCGTCGGCCAGCGTGCCCGCGTCGGCGATGGAGAGCTGCCGCTTGATCGCCCCGTACGCGACGGTCGGGCCGGCCGCCAGCCGGGCGGCCAGCTCCTGCGCGGTCGGCAGCACCTGCTCGTCGTCCTCCACCAGGCGGTTCAGCAGCCCGAGCTGGCAGGCGTCCGCCGCGCGCACCGGCTCGGCCAGCATCAGCAGCTCGACGGCCTTGGCGTGCCCGACGAGCCGGGGCAGCGTCCAGGAGGCGCCGGTGTCGGCGGCGAGCCCGACCTTGGCGAACGCCATCAGGAAGCTGGTCGACGGCCCGCCGATGCGGATGTCGGCCAGGAAGGCCAGCGAGGCACCCGCCCCGGCGGCCATCCCCCGCACGGCCGCGACCACCGGCTTCGGCAGGTTCGCCAGCCGGGCGGCGATCGGGTTGTAGTGCGCCCGGACGGTGTCCAGCGGGTTGCCGTCGGTGGACTCCAGGGCCTGCACGTGCTCGCGCAGGTCCTGGCCGGCGCTGAACGACCGACCCGCGCCCGCGAGCACCACCGCGCGGCAGGACCGGTCGGTCTCCAACTCGGCCAGCGTCTCCCGCAGCGCCTCCTTGAGCGCCACGTCGAGCGCGTTCATCGCCGTGGGGCGGTTCAGCGTCAGGGTGACGACGGCGTCGGTGCGGTCGACGAGCAGCGGCTCGGTCACTTCTAACGACCCTTCTGTCGGGCGATGCGGTTGCCGGCGTCGAGGCACTGCTCGACGTACCGGTCGGCGGCCGGCCGCAGCCGGGCCGCGTGCCGGTCGAAGAAACTGGCCGCGGCGGTGCCGGGCCAGCGCTCGGGGAGCAGCGCGGGGGGCAGCTGCGGGTCCCGGAACAGGAAGGTACGCCACGCGTGCACGAGCCGGAACCGGGCGGCGTACGCCTCCTCGTCGAGGCTGCGCACGGTGACGCCGGCCAGCAGCGGTCGCTGCTCGGCGACGAACTGCTCGTACGCCTGGCCGATCTCCGCCAGGTCCCAGGCCCGGCGCACCACGCCCATCGCGCCGGGGGTGCCGGCGGTGTGCGCGGCGGTGAACCGCTCGTAGCGCACGCCCGCCTCGTCGAGCAGCACGTCCACGTCCTCGCCCGGTCGGGTCGCCACCCAGGTGCACTCGTCCAGGGCGCCGTAGCCGAGGAAGGTCAGGTTGGCGGCGAGCCGCTGCCGGTCCCGCCGGGACAGGGGGGCCTCCAGCACCAGCAGGTCGAACCGCCCGTCCCAGGTGATCCGGCCGGTCCGGTAGATCCGCGCCGCCGCCTCGTCCAGCCGGCGGGCGGCTTTCGGTGTGATCGAATAACCCGGCCCGGAGGTCAGCCGGCACGGGTCGAGCCACCCCTGGCGGACCATCCGGGAGACCGCCGTGCGCACGGCGGGCGGGGCGATCCCGAGCGGCGCCAGCAGCCTGACCAGGGCGGCGACGGGTGCCCGGCCGCCCCTCGCCCGGAGGTGGTCGCCGTACAGGTCGAAGAGTGCCGACCGTGCCTGCATGACCGCACATTGTGACAGGCATTCTCAGGATAAGCTAGATGCTGTTACATCAATGCTGCTTCGGTTTGGGTCCGGCGGTGTTCATCAGGGAAAATCGTTGGTCGACACCCCCGCGTAGGTTGCGGGTGGTCAAGACGAAGTGGCTGTGGGGCAACCCACCGACCCTGGTGTAGGTCTGAGGGGAGACAACATGGCGGCGATGAAGCCGCGGACGGGCGACGGTCCGCTGGAAGTCACCAAGGAGGGCCGGGGCATCGTCATGCGCGTCCCGCTGGAGGGCGGTGGCCGGCTCGTCGTCGAGATGACTCCCGACGAGGCCAACGCGCTCGGTGACGCACTGAAGGCAGCCGCCGGCTGACCGAGGAACGGCCCGCGCGCCCGCGCGGGCCTTTCGTCAAACCCTGAGCCACCGGCCCCGCCGGTGGCTCAGGGTCTTCATTCCCCGCGGAGCCACGCTCCGCGAGCTTCCTGGAGGTACGGCTCCGCGTGCTCGCCATCCGTCTGCTCGCCGAGCCGGACCGGCTCGACATCCTCGTTCTGCCCGTCCGGCCCGGTCCGGGCGACGACGACCCGGCCCGACCGGCCCCGACCGGCGCGGCGCTGCCCGACGACGTGGTCGAGGAGGCCGCCGCCCTGGTGCCGGCGGCACGGCTGACCGGGCGCCCCGGCGAGGTCCAGGCACAGCTGCGGCCCGGGCGGGACCCCGGCCGGCTGCTGCTGCTCGGCATCGGCGAAAGCGACGAGGCGGCCTGGCGGAAGGCCGGCGCGGCCCTGGCCCGCGCCGCGAAGGATGAGACACGCGTCACTTTGGCCATGCCGGCGGAGGCCACCCCGGCGGCCGTACGCGGGCTGGTCGAGGGGCTGCTGCTGGCCTCGTACCGGTTCCGGCTGACCGACGCCGACGCCGCTCCCGCCCTGGCGGAGGTCGACGTCGTGGTGGCCGACCCGGACGCGCACACCGCGGCCGTGGAGGTGGCCCGGACGACGGCCCGGATGACCCGGTTCGCCCGCGACCTCACCAACACCCCCTCGTCGGTCAAGAACCCGCAGTGGTTCGCCGACCAGGTCGCCGCCCACGCCGTCGACGTGCCGGACCTGCACCTGCGGGTACGCGGGCCGGCCGAGCTGGCGGCCGAGGGCTTCGGCGGGATCCTCGCCGTCGGGGGCGGCTCGGCCAGCGGCCCGCGCCTGGTCGAGCTGGACTGGCGGCCGGCCGACGCGCGTACCCACGTGGTGCTGGTCGGCAAGGGGATCACGTTCGACACCGGCGGCATCTCGATCAAGCCGGTGGCGTCGATGAAGCTGATGCGCAAGGACATGGCCGGGGCGGCGGCGGTGGTCGCGGCGACCCTCGGCGCGGCGGCCCTGCGCCTGCCGGTCCGGGTCACCACGCTCGCGCCGCTGGCGGAGAACATGCTCAGCGGCTCGGCGTTCCGCCCCGGCGACATCATCCGCCACTACGGCGGCATGACCAGCGAGACCACCAACTCCGACGCCGAGGGGCGGCTCGTCCTGGCCGACGCGCTCGCGTACGCCGTCGCCGAGCTGGAGCCCGACCTGCTGGTCGACCTCGCCACCCTCACCGGGGCGAACGCGGTCGCGCTGGGCAAGCGCACCGGCGCCCTCTACAGCGACAACGACACCCTCGCCGCGGACGTGCTGGCCGCGATCGCCGCCGCCGGCGAGGCCGCCTGGCGGATGCCGCTGCCCAGCGACTACGCCGAGCACCTCGGCAGCGAGCTGGCCGACCTGCACAGCTCGCCGGACCGGGGCGCCGGGTCCGTGATGGCCGCGCTCTACCTGCGGGAGTTCACCGGCGAGCTGCGCGACCGGTGGCTGCACGTGGACATGTCCGCGCCGTCGTGGGCCGACGGCGACGACGCCGAGCTGACCCGAGGCGCGACCGGCTGGGGCGTACGCTCGCTGCTGCGCTGGCTGGGCTCGCTGGGTTGACCGCCCGGCGGCGCCCGCCCCCGGCGGGCCCCCGGTCAGCGGCGGCGGGTCAGCACTTGACGGCGGCGAGCAGCCCGTGGCCGACCGGCAGCAGCGCCGGGATCCAGTGCTCCGACTCCCGGATCGCCTTGATCGCCTCGCGGACGGTCACCGTCTCGACGTCCCGGGCGGCGGGGTCGCCGACCCGGCCGCCGGCCAGCGTGCCGTTGAGCGCGAGCACGCCGCCCTGCCGCAGCAGCCGCAGCGCGGCGTCCACGCAGGCGGCGAACCCGGTCGCCTCCGCGTCCACGAAGACCAGGTCGTACGCGCCGTCGGCGAGCCGGGGGAGCACGTCCAGCGCCCGGCCGGTGATGATCCGGGTCCGACCGGCGGCGAAGCCGGCCTCGGTGAAGATCCGCCGGGCGATCCGCTGGTGCTCGACCTCGACGTCGATGGTGGTGAGCACGCCGTCGGCGCGCATCCCGCGCAGCAGCCAGACCCCGCTGACTCCCGTGCCGGTGCCGATCTCCACCACCGCCCGGGCGCTGCCGGCGGCGGCGAGCAGCCGCAGCGCCGCGCCGGCGCCGGGGGTCACCGCCTCGAGGCCGACCTCGTGGGCCAGGCTGCGGGCGGTGCGCAGGACGAGATCCTCGGTCACGTACGACTCGGCGAAGTGCAGGGCCTGGGCCGTCGACGTGCCGGAACCGGCGACCGTGGCGATGGGACACCTCCGGGCGGCTCGTGTGGTGCGGGAGCGGGTGGGCACTGTGAGCCTAGAGGCGACGCCGAACGGGCGCAGCCGCGCGTCCGCCACCCGACGATCACGGTCGGCAACCGGTGACTCCATCCGCGGCATCCGTGTAATCCTGGAAGCGGTGTTCCGGCGAGCGCGACCGGGCGACGCTGTCGCCGGGTCCGTGGAGCGCGGGAGCCGGGGATGGACTGGGAGGGCACCGACGTGACCGACGGCTGGGACTGGCGCCAGCCCGGGGGAACTCCGGCGCCGGCGCGACCGCCGGTGCCCGGGTTCCCGCCGGTGGCCTCGCCGCCGACGCCTCAGGGCGCCGGGGGTGGCACGACTTCGCCCTGGTGGTCCGACGCGCTGGCCGACCCGTGGCGCGACCCGGCCGCGCCGGCCGCCGTGGTGCTGCCGGCCGCGCCGAGCCCCGGCACCGAGCCGGAGCCGGTCAGCGACCCGGACGCGCCCGGCCGGCCGACGCTGCGGCAGCTGTTGCTCATCCCGTTGATCACCGCACTGCTCGCGGGCAGCCTGGGCGGGGCGCTCGGGTACGCCTTCGCGGTGCGTGGAGGTGCTGCGGCCGGCACGGTGCTCGGCGCGGACCCGCAGGCGCCCGGCCTGGCCCAGCGCAGGCCCGAGTCGCTGGCCGGGGTCGCCGAGCGGGTGCTGCCCAGCGTGGTGACCGTCCGGGTGGCGGGCCTCGGCGGCACGAGCGAGGGTTCCGGCTTCATCGCCAGCGCCGACGGGCACGTGATCACCAACGACCACGTGGTGGCGGGGGCGACCGGCAAGGCGTCGGTGGTCTTCAACGACGGCAGCTCGGCCCCGGCGACCGTCGTCGGGCAGGACCCGGAGTCCGACATCGCGGTGATCAAGGTCTCCCGCACGGGCCTGCGGCCGGTCGAGTTCGGCGACTCCGACGCGCTGGCCGTGGGCGACCCGGTGCTCGCCATGGGCTCGCCGCTCTCCCTGGCCAACACGGTCACGGCGGGCATCGTCAGCGCCCTGGACCGGACGATGCGGGCCGGCGAGCCCGGCGGCCCCACGCGCTACTACGCGGCGATCCAGACCGACGCGGCGGTCAACCACGGCAACTCGGGCGGCCCGCTGGTCGACGGCGCGGGCCGGGTGATCGGGGTCAACTCGACCATCAAGTCGCTGGTCTCCGACGGGCAGGAGGCGGGCAACATCGGCCTGGCCTTCGCCATCCCGATCAACCAGGCCAAGCGGATCACCCAGGACATCATCGGCACCGGCAAGGCCCGGCGCACGGTGATCGGCGCCCAGGTCGGCGGGGCCGGCGCGGGCACCGGCGGGGCCGGCGTACGCCTGGCGGCGGTGGAGCCGTCCGGGCCGGCGGCCGGCGCGGGGCTGAAGGCCGGTGACGTGATCCTGAAGCTCGACGGGCGGCCGATGACCGAACCGACCGACCTGATCGCCCTGGTGCGGAAGTTCGCGCCCGGCGCGGTGGTGACCGTGGAGTACCGCCGGGGCGCCAACCGGCAGAACGCCTCCGTGACCCTGGCCGCGGACGCCAAGTAGGGGCCGGTCACCCCTCCCCGGTTGGCACCCGACGTGCGTAGTCTTGCTGCTGACCGAAGGAGGCCCGCGCAGTGTTCGAGAACCTGAACTGGTGGGAGATCGGTGCGCTACTGCTCCTGGCGCTGCTGATCTTCGGTGACCGGCTGCCCACGGTGATCAGCGACGGCCTGCGCATGGTGCGCAACCTGCGCACCATGGCCAGCAACGCCACCACCGACCTCAGTCGCGAGCTGGGCACCGACATCCAGCTGGAGGATCTGCACCCGAAGGCGTTCATCCGCAAGCACCTCCTCAGCGAGGAGGACGAGCAGGCGATCCGTAAGCCCCTCCAGGGCGTCTACGACAACCTGCGGGCGGACGTGACCGGTGTGCACAACGAGCTGAAGGACGTCGCCTCCGCCGCCGACCTGCGCGCGAGCGGCAGCCGCCCGGCCGCCGCCACCGGTGGTGCCCCGGCCCCCGCCCCCCGCGTCAGCTACGACGACGCGACCTGACCCCGCCGCCGCAGGACGGCGACGGGGGCGGCGCTCCCCAGGGGAACGCCGCCCCCGTGCGGGTGGCGACAGCGCCGGCCGTGGCCGGCATACGGTCAGCGGCCGGCGGGCTTGAGGCCCAGCGGCTTGCCGAGCAGTGACTCCCGCCGCACGGCGAGCCGGTCGGCGACCTGGCCCAGCGCCTTCGCGGCCGGCGACTCCGGCGCGGCCAGCACGATCGGGGTGCCCTCGTCGCCGGCCTCGCGGACCCGGGTGTCGAGCGGGACCTGCCCGAGCAGCGGCACCTGCGCGCCGATGGTCTTCGTCAGCGACTCGGCCACTGCCTGGCCGCCACCCGCGCCGAAGACCTCCATCCGGGAGCCGTCCGGCAGCTCCAGCCAGGACATGTTCTCGATGACGCCGACCACGCGCTGGTGGGTCTGCAACGCGATCGCGCCGGCCCGCTCCGCCACCTCGGCGGCGGCGGTCTGCGGGGTCGTCACGATCAGGATCTCGGAGTTGGGCAGCAGCTGGGCCAGGGAGATGGCCACGTCGCCGGTGCCCGGGGGCAGGTCGAGCAGGAGCACGTCCAGCTCACCCCAGTAGACGTCGGCGAGGAACTGCTGCAACGCCCGGTGCAGCATCGGGCCGCGCCACACCACGGCGGCGTTGCCGGCGGTGAACATGCCGATCGAGATGACCTTCACGCCGTGCGACTGCGGCGGCATGATCATGTCCTCGACGCGGGTCGGACGCCCGTCCGCGCCGAGCATCCGGGGCACCGAGTGGCCGTAGATGTCCGCGTCGACCACGCCGACGGAGAGCCCACGGGCGGCCAGCGCGGCGGCCAGGTTGACCGTCACGCTGGACTTGCCGACGCCGCCCTTGCCGCTGGCGACCGCGTACACACGGGTGCGGGAGCCCGGCTGGGCGAAGGGGATGACCGGCTCCTGGGAGGCGCCGCCACCGCGCAGCTTCGACTGGAGCTCCTGGCGCTGCTCGGGGCTCATCACGCCGAACTCGATCGTCACGCCGGTCACCCCGGGCACCGCGCCGACCGCGGCCGTGATGTCCGAGCGCAGCTTGTCCTTCAGCGGGCAGCCGGCGACGGTGAGCAGCAGCTCGACCCGTACGACGCCGTCGTCGCCGACCTCGGCGGAGCGGACCATGCCCAGCTCGGTGATGGGCCGGCGGATCTCCGGGTCGTTGACGGTGGCCAGCGCGGCCTGGATCGCGTCGGAGACGGTGCTGACGGGTGCTGACATGCCCGCAATGCTACGTCGGCGCCGATGCCCCACCGCGTCAGCGGGGGGCGGTGTGAGCGAATCGATGGCGGCGGCTGGGGTGGCCGGCATACCGCGCGAAGCGGGACGATCGGGGCGGGTGCCCCTCGCCCGGCCGCTCAGCCCTCGGCCTCCCGGCCCTCGGCCTCCCGGCCCTCGGCCTCCCGGCCCTCGGCCTCCCGGCCCTCGGCCTCCCGGCCCTCGGCCTCCCGGCCCTCGGGCTCGCGGCCCTGGGGCTCCCGGCCCTCCGGCTCCCGGCCCTCCGGCCGGGCGTCGCGGGCCCAGTCGCCGTCCAGGTCGTCGCGCGGCTCCTCCAACCCGTCGCCGTGCTGCGGGATCTTCTCCTGCTGCCGGCGCTCCAGCCGCTGCCGGCGCCGGCCCGCCTCGTCCAGCTCCTCGGCCAGCCTGGCCAGCTCCGAGCGGAGGAAGTCCCGGGTCGCCACCTCGCCCATCGCGTTGCGCAGCGCGGCGATCTCCCGGGCCAGGTACTCCGTGTCGGCCTTCTGCATGGTCGCCCGCCGGCGGTCCTCCTCCAGGGAGACCCGGTCCCGGTCGGCCTGCCGGTTCTGCGCCAGCAGGATCAGCGGGGCCGCGTAGCTGGCCTGCAGCGACAGCACCAGGGTCAGGAACGTGAAGGTGTACGGGTCGAAGCGCAGGTGCGCCGGGGCCAGCGTGTTCCAGCCGAACCACAGCGCGATCACGATCGTCATGTAGACGATGAAGTTCGCGGTGCCCATCCCCCGGGCGATCCCCTCGGACCACCGGCCGAAGGCCTCCGGGTCGAACCGGGGCAGCTTGACGCCCCGGGGCTCGCGCGGCTGGTCGAGCCGCTGCGCCCGTCGCCGCTCAGCCATCCGCGCCGTCCAGCGTCGGCTCGGCGGTCCTCGGGTGCCCGGCGGCGTCCCGGTCCCGCCAGTCCCGGGGCAGGAGGTGGTCCAGCACGTCGTCGACCGTGACCGCGCCGACCAGCCGGTTGTTGCGGTCGATCACGGGCATGGCGACCAGGTCGTACGTGGCCATCCGGCGGGTGATCTCCGGCAGCGGCGTGGTCGGCCGCAGCGGGTCGATGTCGTTGACCACGATGCCACCGAGCAGGTCGGCCGGCGGCTCGCGGAGTAGCCGCTGGAAGTGCACCATGCCGAGGTAGCGGCCGGTCGGCGTGGTCATCGGGGCCCGGGACACGAAGACCTGCGCGGCGATCGCGGGGGAGAGCTGCGGCTCCCGGATCCGGGCCAGGGCCTCGGCGACGGTGGCGTCCGGCGGCAGGATGACCGGCTCGGAGGTCATCACGCTGCCCGCCGTCCCCGGCGTGTACTTGAGCAGCTGACGCACCGGGTCGGCCTCGTCCGGCTGCATCAGGTCGAGCAGCACGTCCTGCTCGGGCGGCGGCAGCTCACTGAGCAGGTCGGCGGCGTCGTCCGGGTCCATCTCCTCCAGCACGTCGGCGGCCCGCTCCCGGTCCAGCGCGGCCAGGATCTCCACCTGGTCGTGCTCCGGCAGCTCGCTCAGCACGTCCGCCAGGCGCTCGTCGTCCAGCGCGGCGGCGACCTCGTTGCGCCGGGCGTCGGGGAGGTCCTGGAGGGCGTTGGCGAGGTCGGCGGGGCGCATGTCCTCCAGCACCGAGAGCAGGTTGGCCGTGCCCCGGCTGTCGGCGATGCCGCTGAGCCCGCGTACCCGCTCCCACTCGACCTGGTGCAGGTGGCCCCGGCGGGTCAGCCGGCCGGTCTGCTCGCGTACGGCGACCCGGGCCAGCGACCACTCGCCGCCCCGGCTGCACTCCATCGCCACGTCGACCACGGAGCCCGCCTGCCCGCCGGGGTCGATCTGCACCCGGCGGTCCAGCAGCTCCTGGAGCACGAGCAGCTCGTTCGGGCGCTTCTCGAAGCGTCGCAGGTTGAGCGTGCCGCTGCCGAGCACGACCGCGTCGGCGTCGATGGAGGTGATCCGGTTCAGCGAGAGGAAGATCCGCCGCCGCATCGGCATCTCGGCGACCAGCCCGACCACCTCGGGCGGGCGTTGCGTCGGCCGCAGCCTGGCCACCGCGTCGCGGACCCGGCCCACCTGGTCGCCGTTGGGATCGAAGACGGCGACTCCGGCGAGCCGGGCGAGGTAGACCCGGGTCGGCGTGCTCACGGGCACCAGCCTAAGCGCCTAGTGTCTATCAACATGTCGACCTTGGCCTACGAGATCGTGGACGTCTTCACCGACCGCCCGTTCGCCGGCAACCCGCTGGCGGTGGTGTTCGGCGCCGAAGGACTGGCCACCGAGCAGATGCAGGCGCTCGCGCTGGAGTTCAACCTCTCCGAGACGGTGTTCGTCCTTCCGCCCACCCAGGTCGGCGCCACCTACCGGGCCCGCATCTTCACTCCGGCCGAGGAGCTGCCCTTCGCCGGCCACCCGAGCGTCGGCGCGGCGGTGACCGCCAGCCGCCGCGGCATGTTCGGTGTGGGGCAGGTCATGCAGGAATGCGGGGCGGGCGTGCTGCCCGTCGAGGTGACCGCCACCGGGGCGACGCTGACGGGCGGCGTCCCCACCCTCGGCCCCGAGCTGGACCCGGAGCCGCTGCTGGAGATGGCCGGGCTCACCGCCGACGACCACGTCGGCCCGGCGCCCCGGGTGGCCGGCTGCGGGCTGGAGTTCCCGTACCTCCCGGTCCGTCCGGACGCGGTGGCCCGCGCCCGGGTCAACGCGGCGGCGGCGCAGCGGTACGGAGTGGAGCACGTCAGCGTCTTCTCCTGGGACGCCGCCGCCCAAACCGCGCACGCCCGGGTCTTCGTCCCCGGGCTCGGCGTGCCGGAGGACCCGGCCACCGGCTCGGCCGCCCTGGGGCTCGGGGTGTGGCTGGTCGCCAGCGGCCTGCTGCCCGCCGACGGGCGCGCGGAGTACACCGTCCACCAGGGCATCGAGATCAACCGTCCGTCCGTGCTGGCCTGCACGGTGACCGCCGCGGAGGGCCAGGCGGTGGGCGCCACCGTGGCCGGCCAGGTCATGCCGGTGGCCCGGGGCGAGATCATGGTCCCCCCGTTCGTCGGCTGACCTGCGGGGTCCGTTCCGCGCGCCCCGGGGCACGCGGAACGGACCTCCGGCTGGCGCCGACGGACCTGGGCGCGCCGACGGACCCCGGGCGCGCGGACGGACCCCGGGCGCGCGGACGGACCCCGGGTGGCGCTGACGGTCCCGGGTGGCGCGGACGGACCCGGGCGCGCCGACGGACCCGGGTGGCGCTGACGGGACGGGGGCGGATGCGGGAGGATGCCGGGGTGACCGACGCGGAGCGGACCAGCACGCCGCTGGTCGACGAGGCGATGAAGAAGGCCGCCGTGGCCTGGGTGAGCGTGGCCGGCGGGCCGGCGCTCGCGCTGTGGTGCCTGCCCCTGGAGGGGGCGCTCTTCGTGGTCAGCGGCCCCGGGGAGCAGTCCGCCCCGGGCCTGGCCGACGCGACCGAGGCGCAGGTCACCCTGCGCGGCGACCACGGCGGGCGGATCGTCACCTGGCCGGCCCGGGTGAGCCGCCTGGTGCCGGGCACCGAGCACTGGGAGACCACCGCGCCGCTCGTGGCCGCGAAGCGGCTGAACGCGCCCGGGCCCACGGCGGAGCTGGTGGAGCGCTGGGCGGCCGACGGCTGCGCGGTGAACCGGCTCGCCCCGGCCGGCGAGCCGGTCGCCGGCGCCGGTCTGCCCGCGGACTCGCTGGCCGAGGTGCCGCGCGAGACGCCGGCGGTCCGGGCGGCCCGCAAGCCGTTCCGCCTGCACCGGGTCCGCCGCCGCTGAGGCGTCCCGCCCGCACGGGGCCCGCCGCCGCTGAGGCGTCCCGCCCGCACCGGGCCCGCCGCCCGCCACGCCGCCCGCCGGTGGTGCGGTCGCTGCCGGTCACGCCCGATGTCGGTTCCCGGTGGCCCCGGGGACCCGGCGTCAGGAGAGGCCGCAACCGGCCGGCACGGCGACGACGGCCGGCACGGGCGCGTCCGTCCGCCCAGGGACCCGGTCGACGAGGCCGACCACCTCGTCGAGCGAGCGCAGCACTGGCCCGCTCCAGGCGGCGTCGGCGTTGAACACCATGTGGCCGGCCAGGTCGGGTGCGGCCAGCCGTACGGCGGTCATCCCGGCCCGCTCCGCCCCGGTCAGCTCCTGGCTGCCGCCGTCGCCGACGTAGAGGCAGTCCGCCGGCGCCAGGTCGAGCCGCCGGCACGCCGCCTGGTAGAGCGCCGGGTCCGGCTTGCAGCGCCCCACCTGCACGGAGAAGACCCGCACGTCGAGCAGCGGGGCGACCGGCAGCTGCGGCAGGAACGCCGGCAGCTCGTGCGTGCAGTCGCTGATCACCCCGGTGCGCAGCCCGAGCCGGCGCAGCGCGGCCAGCGTCGGGACCGCCTCGTCCCGCAGCCGGGTGTCGGCGCGTACGGCCCGGTGGCGGGAGGCGACCGCCGAGCGGACCGCGTCGTCGGAGGGGTGCACGCCGGCCTGCTCGCAGACCCAGCGCAGGGTCGCCTCGGCGTTGCCGAGTCGCCCGCAGGCCCGCTCGTAGTAGGTGCGGTCGAGCACGTCGACGAGCGTGTGCGGCGGGCAGCCGAGCAGCTCGGCGGTCGACCGGTGGGCCGCTCCCCGCTGGACGGAACAGGTCAGCGTGCCGAAGAAGTCGAACAGAACCGCCTGGTACGTGGGCATGGGAGAGCGCCTCCGGGCGGTAGGGGAATCGCCGGCGCGGACTGCATGATCGTAACGGAGCGCTGACGTTCCGTGGCGGCCCGCGACGTGTGAGGATTGCTCCCCGTGTCCCCCGCAGCGCACCGCCCGCCGTTCGACCCGGTGACCACCGGGGCGGTCGCCCTGGCCGTCGTCGCCGTCTCGTCGTCCGCGCCGCTGGTGGCCTTCGCGGCGGCGCCGGCGCTGGCCGTCGCGTTCTGGCGCAACCTGCTCTCGGTCGCCGTGCTCGGCCCGTTCTCGGCGACCCGGCGACGCGCCGAGTTCCGGTCGCTGACGGTCGGCGCCGGTCGGCGCGAGGGCGTCTACTGCGTGCTGTCGGGGGTCGCGCTCGCCGCGCACTTCGCCACCTGGATGCCCAGCACCAAGCTCACCTCGGTCGCCGCGGCGACCGCGCTGTGCGCCACCCAGCCGGTCTGGCAGGGGCTGATCGCCCGCGCCCAGGGCCGTCGGCTGCCGGGCGTGGTCTGGATCGGCATCGGGGTGGCGGTCGCGGGGGCGGGCGTGGCGACGGGGGCGGACTTCGCCGTCTCCGGCCGGGCCGTCGCCGGCGACCTGCTCGCGGTGGCCGGCGGCCTGTTCGCGGCCGTCTACACCGCGCTCGGCGAGCGCGCCCGCACGACGATCAGCACGACCACGTACACCACCATCTGCTACGGGGTCTGCGCGCTGGTGCTGCTCGTGGTCTGCCTGGTCGGCCGGGTGCCGCTGACCGGCTTCGACACCGGCACCTGGCTCGTCGTGCTGGCCCTGGTGGCCGGCGCCCAACTGCTCGGGCACTCGATGTTCAACTACGCGCTGAAGAAGGTCTCGGCGACCACGGTCAGCGTGCTGGCCCTGCTGGAGGCCCCGGGCGCGGCCCTGATCGGCTGGGCCTGGCTGGGGCAGCTGCCCGGGGTCACGGCCCTGCTCGGGCTGGCGCTGCTCCTGGCCGGCGTCGCGGTGGTGGTGCTCGGCGGCGCCCGCGCGGCCCGCCGCGTCCGACCGGTCCCCACCGTCGTTCCCGCCGACGCCGGCCCCGCACGCGGCTGACCCGCCAACTCGCGGGCGTCGCGCCACCCCGGCCCGTCCGCGGCGCCGGCAGCGCAGCCCGCCACCCCGGTCCCTCGCGGCAACGGGCGCCGGCAGCGGGTCGGGTGGCGGCCGTCAGGGGCGTCGGGCGACCACGGCGACCCTGGGCAGCGCCTCCGGGTCCGGTACGGGGGTGAGCAGGTCGTCGACGGCGGCGACGTGGCTCGTCACCCAGCCGGCGTCCGCCAGCGCGGAGAGCACGTCGGCCATCCGATGGGCGGTGTTGGTGATCGTCGTGGCGAAGGGGGTCGCGCGACCGTCCTCGGCGCGCAGCTCACCGGTGACGTGCAGCGGGCGGCGATCGCCGTCGAGCGGGCCCCGCGCCACCACCACCGAGACGGTCCCGTCCTGCCGCGTGACCGGTGGCACGTCGGCGAGGAGGCCCCTGACCGTGGACATGTCGAAGCCGAACCAGCCGCCCGGAGCGACCGCCCGGTGGACGCAGCGCAGGTAGGCGCGGACCCGGTCGATCCCGCCGACGTGGTTGACGATGTCGTAGGTGGAGACCGCGAAGGCGCAGGGTCGCGGCACCTCGAAGTCCGCGGCGTCCGCGGCCAGCAGCACCGCGTCGGTGCCGGCCAGCCGTTCCCGGGCGCGGGCGATCATCGGCGTGGAGACGTCCACCCCCACGACCCGGTAGCCGGCGGCGGCGAACCGGGCGGCCACGATGCCCGTACCGCAGCCGACGTCGAGCAGGCTCCGCTCCGATCCGGGTGCGACGTGCGCGTGCAGCCGCAGCCACGCGTCGCCCATCCGCTCGGGGTACGGCGCCCAGAAGCGGTCATACGCCGTGACGAAGGCGTCAACGTACTCGGCCATCGAGTTGCCTTTCGTAGTGCCGGACGGGGGAGCTGGACAACGGGACGAGCGCGGCGATGAAGATCACCGCGGCCAGACCGAGCAGGGTCGTCCGCACGCCGATCCCGGGTACGACGAAACCGGCGGCGATCATGACCGGCGGCCCCAGTCCCACCGCCCCCAGCCACTCGTACGCGCTCACGCGGGACATCGCCTCGGTGGGCACCTCGGACTGGACGGTCGTCTCCCACAGCACGCCGAAGACGTCGAAGGCCACCCCGGCCAGCACTGCGGCGAGGATCACGAACGGCAGCGCGGCACCGGATCCGAGCAGCAACGCCGGCAGTCCCAGCAGCGACACGGCGAGTACGGCCGTGCGCAGGGGACGGGTCGTCCTGATCCGCATCGCGACCAGCACACCGGCGAACATGCCCACCGCGTACCCGGCCAGGACGCCGGACCACGCGCCCGCGCCACCCAGGTGCGCCCTGGCGAGCAACGGCCCGGCGAGCCCGAAGGTGACCCCGACGGCGGCGTTGATCACGGCTGCGGCGAGCACGACCTGCCACAGCCATCTCCGCCGGACGAACTCCCGCCAGCCGTCGCGGAGCTCGGCCGGCAGGTTCCGCCTGGCCGGCCGGGCCGCCCCGGCGAGGCGCAGCCGCGCGAGGAGCCCGGCGGCGACGGCGAACGTCGCGGCGTCGAGGGCCAGCGCCCAGCCCGGCCCCAGCCAGGCGATCAGCGCGCCGCCCGCGGTGAAGCCCGCCACCGTGGCGGTGTTCGTGCCCAGCCGCAGCACGGCGTTGCCGCGCTGCCGCGCCTGCGGCGCGACGAGTTGCGCGGTCAACCCGTTCAGCGAGGGCAGCAGCAGCGCGGAGGCGGTACCGGCGACGGCCGCGCAGACGGCGAGGGCGGCGACGCTCGCCCGCCCGGTCAGGACGAGGACGGTCATCCCGCCGTACGCCGTGCCGCACATCAGTTCCGCCGCCACCAGTACGCGGTGCCGCGGCAGCCGGTCGCCGATGACGCCGCCGAGCAGCATCAGCGCGATCCGGGGCACCGAGATCGCGGCGAGCACCAGCGACAGCGCCGGAGGCGATCCGCCGGGAAGGTCGAGCACGGCGAAGGTCAGCGCGAGCGGGCCCATCGCGTTGCCGAAGACGGAGATCGTCCGGGCGGTGGCGAACAGGACGAACCGGCGCTCGCGCAGCGGGTCCGTCGGGCGGTCCACGGACGCGACGGCGTCGGTCATGCCCGGTCCGGGCGGACCAGCGCCTGCCACCGCGCCACCGGCTCGCCGGAGTCGAGCACGTGCAGCAGCGGCCGGCGGGCCACCACGGGGCACACGTGCCCGGGCAGCACCCGCAGCTCGTCGCCCACCGACACCGAGGCCGGGGAGACCGGCGCGCCGTCGGGGGCGGTCATCACGACACCGCTCATCCAGGTCTGGTCGGCGCCCGCGAGCAGCGCGTCGGCGTCGGTGCGCAGCACCCGCCCGTCGTTCCCGGTGACGGTCGTGGTGACGGTGATCGCGACCGCCTCGGGGTCGCACTCGCCCAGCCGGGCGAATCCGCCGTCGAGCAGCGCGTACGCGCCCGCGCACACCTCGGTCACGCCGGCGACGTCCAGCGCGCCGGGGAGGGTCGGGGTGCCGCCGACGCTCACCGTCGGGCAGGGCGACCCGGCCGCGCGGATCCGCTCCGCGACCGACACCAGCAGCCGCGCCTGGCGGCGGCCCAGCTCGGCCCGGTCGCGCGCGGCGGCGGCATCGGTGAGCCCCACGTACCCGGTCACGCCCGCCAGGCGCACCCCGTGCGTCCTCGCGACCGTGGCGGCCAGTTCCCCGGCGGCGTCGGGGTCGACGCCGACCCGGTGCAGACCGGTGTCGACCTCGATCCGTACGCCGAGTTCGACGCCGTGGGCCTCGGCCGCCGCGCCGAGCCCGGCCACCGCCTCCGGGTGGTCCACGTGCACCGTCACCGCGCAGTGCCGCGCGAGCTGCGCGAACCTGGTCCACCGCCACGGATCGCGCCACGGCCACGCCACCGCCACGTCCGTCACGCCCACCTCCAGGTAGGCCATGGCCTCGGCCGCGGAGTGGACCGCGACGCCCACGGCGCCCGCGGCCACCTGCCGGGCGGCGATCTCGGGGCTCCGATGTCCCTTGACGTGTGCGCGCAGGGCGACGCCGGCTTCGGCCGCGCGCCCGCCGTACCGCGAGATGTTCGCGTCCAGCCTGGCCAGGTCGACGGTCACCGTCGGCGTCATTCGCCGCGTCCGTGCCAGGCGTCCGGGGGGAAGGAGAACGCCACGTCGCCGCCGGCGAGCATCGCCGCCTGACGTTCCCGCTCGGCGGGGTGCGGCACGCCGACGCCGGACACGCCGAGGAAGATCTCGTCCGGCCAGGACAGGCCGAGGGCGTCCTCGACGGGCGCGTCGCGGGTGGCGGCGGTGAAGAACGTCCCGAGACCGAGCGCGGTCGCGGTGAGGTACACGGTCTGACTCAGGTGACCGACGTCGAGCAGGAGCGCACGGTACGCGCGTGCGGCCGGGTACTTCCACACGGTCCGGTCGAGCACCGCCGCGTACATCAGCAGGAAGCCGGCCTGGGCGGCGTGCGGCTGCCCGCCGCACCACCCGCGCAGCTCCTCCTCGCCGCTCGCGGCGGCGAGCCGCACCAGCTCGTGGCGGCGCACCGCGTAGTGGTAGACGCCGGGCTCCAGCCCCTCGACGTCGCGGACCACCGGATAGACCTCGACCGGATGGCGGGCTCCGCCGGACGGAACGGTCTTGAGCAGCGCCGTCCCGACCCCCGAGACGTCCACCTCGCGGCGGACGCCGGCCGTCCAGCGCAGCAGGGCGGCGAAGGCCGACAGCGGCACCGGGCGATCCGGGTCGAACCAGCGCGTCGAGCGCCGGGCGTCGAGGACCCTGGTGAAGTCGATCGCGGGCGGGTCGGCGCGGGGCAGGGCGATCCGCGGCCCGTCGTACTCCTTGACCGGGTCCGGCTGGCCGGTCTTGGCGCGCAGCACCGCGGCGTCCTCCGCCGCCGAGCGGAAGACGTCGCTGCCGAGCGTACGGCTGGCCAGGTGGTAGTAGGTGGCCGCCGGTCCCAGGTCGCGCCAGGCGCCGAGGCGTTCCTCCCGGGCGTGTTCCGGCGAACCCTCGGCGACGAGAACGTGGGCGTCGAGAAGCTGCTGCGCGAGCCGGCCGTCGAGCTCGGCCCAGTCGGCGTAGTCGCGCAGCAGCCTCTCCGCCTCAACAGTCAACGCGAACTGCCGGTGCCTCAGCGGATCGTCGCAGACC
The DNA here is from genome assembly GCF_040640035.1 of Micromonospora sp. NPDC023633. Classification (NCBI taxonomy): domain Bacteria; kingdom Bacillati; phylum Actinomycetota; class Actinomycetes; order Micromonosporales; family Micromonosporaceae; genus Micromonospora; species Micromonospora sp. NPDC023633. Next base: position 19,790 of record NZ_JBFABB010000054.1, read on the forward strand.
AGTTGACCGTCTCGCCACAGGAAGACGACCAGCCGCGACACACGGACTCGCACGACTGGTCAGGCTTCGACCGGCGGCTCCAGGCACGTCAGTTCCTGGTCGTAGTCGTCGGACGCCACCGGCTCGAAGGCCTCAACCTGCTCGGTCATGTGCGCTCTCCCCTCACCCATCGGCGTTGATCACTGCAACGCACCGTATCAGCAAGTCCACTGTGAACACACCCCCGCGCCGGATCGGCCGGGACCGCCCAGCCTCAGACCTCGTGGACCTCCAGCACCCGGGTGGTCGGGGCGGCGTCGCCCAGCTCGCCGCGCAGCGCCACCCGCTCCGGGTCGGCCAGGAAGCCGGCGTAGCCGTCGCGGCTGTCGAACCGGATCAGGTGCACCTCCGTACGCCCGTCGTCGGTGCGCTGCCGGCGCTCCAGCCGTCCGCCGTGCCGCCCGAGCAGGCCGAGCACCGCGTCCTCGTACCGCCGGCCGGCCTCGACCGCGTCGGGGGCCAGCTCCACCAGCGCCACCAGGCGCACGGCGGCGGCCGGGTCGGTGACCAGCGACTTGGCGAAGTGGTGGTCGACGTGGCCGCCGGGGATGCCCTCCCGGCGACCCGTGTCGAGGTAGCCGTGCCGCCGGTAGAACCCCGGGGCCTGGAACGAGAACGAGGAGACCGAGATCTCCGTACAGCCGCGCCGGCGGGCCTCGTCCTCGGCGGCGCGCAGCAGCCGGCCACCCCAGCCCTCGGCGCGGCGGTCCTCGCGCACCCACACCATGTCGATGCCGGCGCAGCCGCCCCAGGTCCACCCGGTGAGGCCGGCCACCAGCTCGCCGCCGGCGTCGTCGACCCGGACGACGAGGCCGGCCTCGTCGTCCGCGCCGGTCGCCCGGTTGTTGAAGGTGGTCAGCTCGGCGTCGAGCCGTGCCTGGAGTTCCTTGTCCCGGCCCAGCACCCGCAGGGTGCCGTCGCCGCCCGTCCCCGCGGGCCCGTCGTGCGTGTCGGTGCCGTTCCCCGTCGTCATGCGGCGGAGTATGGCAGCGCTCCGGCCACGGCCGACACCGTCACGCCGCGACGCCGACCGCCTCGGCGCTGGCCGTCCAGAGCCGGGCGGCGAGCTGCGGGTCGGCCGCCTTGGGCAGCGGCCGGCGCAGCCGCCGGTCGTTGTAGTAGCCGCCCGTGATCAGCCGCGCCGGGTCCTGCCTGGCCAGCCAGACCAGCGTCTCGGCGCCCTTCTCCGAGCTGCGGAACGGTAGGAACCGCATGCCCAGGGCGACCAGCCGGCTGTCGTTGCCGAACCGGCTGCGCACCACCCCCGGGTGGTAGGAGTACGCGGGGATCTCCGGCCAGCGCCGGGCCGCCTCGGCCGCGAAGAGGATGTTCGCCTGCTTGCTCGTGCCGTACGCCTGCATCGGCCGGTAGCGGCGCAGCGTGGCGTTCAGGTCGGCCGGGTCGAGCACGCCGCTGCGGTGCGCGGCCGAGGCGGTGACCACCATCCGGCCGATCCGGTCCCGCAGCAGGCTGCTGAGCAGGAACGGGGCCAGGTGGTTGGCCTGGATCGACAGCTCGAAGCCGTCGACCGTGGTGAGGGGCTGGAGCGCGATCGCCCCGGCGTTGTTGGCGAGCACGTCGATCCGGTCGTACGCCTCCCGCAGCTTCCCGGCCAGCCGGCGGACGTCGTCGAGCACCGCGAAGTCGGCCCGGAACAGCTCCGGTCGCTCGCCGGCCGCCTCCCGGACCTGTTCCGCCGCGGCCTGGAGCCGGGCCGGGTCCCGACCGACCAGTACCACCTGGTCACCGCGGCGCGCCAGGTCGACGGCGGCGGCCAGGCCGATGCCCGAACTGGCCCCCGTCACCACCACGAGTCGACGCCCAGTGAGATCTTCCACAGGCCCATTCACCCCGGTCACGGCACGAGGTTACCGTGGCGTCACAAAGGCCCTTGGGGGGATCGTCAAGCCCTCGCATTCTTCGTCAGGTGACGTCGGCGTGCCCTCCGCACGCTGGAAGGAGCGCATCCATGGCCGCAATCGGTCGCCCCCGCCGGTCCTGCCTCGCGGTACCCGGCTCCAGCGTCAAGATGCTCGGCAAGGCCCAGGGGCTCCCGGCCGACCAGGTCTTCCTCGACCTGGAGGACGCCGTCGCCCCACTGGCCAAGCCCGACGCCCGGAAGAACATCGTCGCGGCGCTCAACGAGGGCGACTGGTCGGGCAAGACCCGCGTCGTCCGGGTCAACGACCTGACCACGCCGTGGACCTACCGGGACGTCATCGACGTGGTGGAGGGGGCCGGCGCCAACCTCGACTGCGTCATGCTGCCGAAGGTGCAGAACGCGGCCCAGGTGCAGTGGCTCGACATGACGCTGACCCAGCTGGAGAAGACGCTCGGCCTGGAGGTCGGCCGGATCGGCATCGAGGCGCAGATCGAGAACGCCGCCGGCCTGGTCAACGTGGACGCCATCGCGGCCGCCTCGCCCCGGGTCGAGACCATCATCTTCGGTCCGGCCGACTTCATGGCCTCGATCAACATGAAGTCCCTGGTGGTCGGCGCGCTCATCCCGGACTACCCGGGCGACCCCTACCACTACATCCTCATGCGCATCCTGATGGCGGCCCGGATGCACGACAAGCAGGCCATCGACGGCCCGTTCCTGCAGATCCGCGACGTGGACGCGTTCCGCGAGGTGGCCAAGCGCTCGGCGGCGCTCGGCTTCGACGGCAAGTGGGTGCTGCACCCGGGCCAGATCGACGCCGCGAACGAGGTCTACTCGCCGGCCCAGGCCGACTACGACCACGCCGAGCTGATCCTCGACGCGTACGAGCACTACACGTCTGAGGCGGGCGGCCGGCTCGGCGCGGTGATGCTCGGCGACGAGATGATCGACGAGGCGTCCCGCAAGATGGCCCTCGTGGTCGCGGCGAAGGGCCGAGCCGCGGGCATGACCCGCACCTCGTCCTTCACCCCGCCGGGGGAGTAGTCCCGCCCTTCCGACCATCCGTGCCGCCCCGGTCCGTGCCGGGGCGGCACCGTCGGGTCAGTAGCTGGTGCCGCTGGTGTCGGCCTGGCTGATCGCGAAGACGATGACCGCCACGTAGAAGAGCATCACCAGCAGGTACAGGCCGGTGATGATCCAGCCGACGATGATGCCGGCCTTCGCCATGCCCTCGCCGCCCTCACCGGTCTCCCGGATCTGCTTCTGCGCGACGTGGCCGAGGATCGCGCCGATCGGCGCGGTGACGCAGGAGCCGATGCCGACCAGAGCGAGCACCATGGCGGCGATGGCGAGGCCGTTGGTCTTCTGCGGCGGGGCGTAGCCGTAGTTCGGGTAGGCGGGCGGGTAGGCGGCGGGCGCGGGCTGCCCGGAGGCCTGCTTCATCCCGGCGTACGGGTCGCCGCCCGCGTACGGGTCCGCCGAGGCGTACGGGTCGGCCGGCGCGTACGGATCGGCGCCGGTGGGCTGGGTGGGGATGGGCTGACCGCTCACCGGGAGGGCGGGGTCGGCGGGCGGGCTCGACTGCTGGCCCGACCACGCCGGGTCGTTCCAGCCGCCGGAGGGCGGGGGATATGTCATTCGTCTGCTCCGTAGGGTGCGGGGTGCGCCCGTTAGGGTAGTCAGCCCTGCCCAAACCCCGGGGCGTCGCCACCGGGTGTGCCGCGTTGCCCGGGCCGGAGGAAGCGGGCAGGATCCTGGCATGGTGATTGACGCGCGAGCCGCGGACCGCTCCGGCAGCCGACCGAGACGGGACGCGAGCCGCCCCGGCGTGGCCCGGCGCACCCGCGCCGCCGCCCAGGCGGGCGCCGCCGGCACCGACGAGCCCGCGCCGCTGCCGGACCCGGTGACCATGCGGCTCGACGGGAAGGTCGCCCTGGTCACCGGGGCGGGCAGCCCGGACGGCATCGGGTACGCGACGGCCCGCCGGCTGACCGACCTCGGCGCCCGGGTGGCCATCGTCTCCACCACCCGACGCATCCACGAACGGGCCGGCGAGCTGGGCGTGACCGGCTTCGTCGCCGACCTCACCGACGAGTCGGAGGTGGGCGCGCTCGCCGACGCGGTCGCCGAGCAGCTCGGTGACGTGGAGGTGCTGGTCAACAACGCCGGCCTGGCGAGCCGGGCCAGCCCCGAGGTGCTGCGCCCGGTCGCCCAGCTCAGCTACGACGAGTGGCGCGGCGAGATCGACCGCAACCTCACCACGGCGTTCCTGTGCAGCCGCGCCTTCATCGGCGGCATGGCGGAGCGGGGCTGGGGCCGGATCGTCAACCTGGCGGCCACCGCCGGGCCGGTCAACGCGCTGCCCACCGAGGCGGCCTACGCGGCGGCCAAGGCGGGCGTGGTCGGGCTGACCCGGGCGCTGGCGATGGAGATGATCGCCGACGGGGTGACCGTCAACGCGGTCGCGCCGGGCACCATCCACACCGCGGCCTCCACCGTGGCGGAGATCAGGCAGGGCCTCGGCACCCCGGTCGGGCGCCCCGGCACACCGGACGAGGTGGCCGCGGCGATCACCTTCCTCTGCTCGCCGGCCGCCTCGTACATCACGGGGCAGATGCTGGTGGTGGATGGCGGCAACAGCGTCCGGGAGGCCGAGTTCCGCTGATCCCCGGGCTCAGTAGCTGGGGTCGTTGTTGCCGGCGACGACGACCAGCGCGATCCAACCGCAGCAGGCCAGCACGCCGAGCCCGGTGACGACGTAGCTGAGGATGAGGCCCCACGTGGCGAGCTGGTCACCCTCCTCGCCCGTCCTGCGGATCTGCCGCTTGGCCAGGTGCCCCAGGACGATGCCGGCCGGGGAGAAGACGAACGCGAAGACCAGCGAGAGGATGGCCAGCACGTTCGTCCCGCCGGGCCGGGGACCGGACGGCGGGCCGTACTGCCCGTAGGGCACCTGCGGGGTGTACGGGGGCTGGTGTGCCCACTGCTGGCCGTGCGGCGGCTCGCCGGGGCGCTCGTAGCTGGGCTGCCCGTACGACGGCTGCTCGTAGCTGGGCTGCCCGTAGCTGGGCTGCTCGTAGCCGGCTGGGCCGTACGACGGCGGTTCGGGGGCGGGCGGCTCCGAGGGCGGGCCGTACCGCGACGGATCGTGCCCCGCCGGCGGCTCCCAGGGCGACGGCGGCCGGTCCGGATCGGGCGGCCCCGACGACGGTGGCTGGCTCACGGTCTTCTCCTGCCGGTGGCGGATCGCGTCCTCTTGCCGGACGCTACCCGCAGCGGTGAACCTTTTCACAGCGGTTGTGTGGACTGGTCACCTTGGCCTCGACCGCCGGGCGGCCAATACTGACCAAGCGTTCAGTTACCCATGAGTAAGGCGCGACCAACCGGAGGCTGAGATGGCCCGACTCGCCCAGACGCCCGGCCTGACCGATGTGCAGCGGTCGATCCTGGAAACCGTCCGGGAGTTCGCCGACAAGGAGATCATCCCGCACGCGCAGCGGCTGGAGCACGCCGACGAGTACCCGAGCGACATCCTCGACGGGATGCGCGAGATGGGCCTCTTCGGCCTCACCATCGACGAGGAGTACGGCGGGCTCGGCGAGTCCCTGCTCACCTACGCGCTGGTGGTCGAGGAGCTGTCGCGGGGCTGGATGTCGATCTCCGGCATCGTCAACACCCACTTCATCGTGGCGTACCTGATCTCCCAGCACGGCTCCGCCGAGCAGAAGGCCCGGCTGCTGCCGAGGATGGCGACCGGCGAGGTGCGCGGGGCCTTCTCGATGTCCGAGCCGGAGTGCGGCTCCGACGTATCCGCGATCAAGTCGAGGGCCGTCCGCGACGGCGATCAATTCGTCATCGACGGCCAGAAGATGTGGCTGACCAACGGGGCGTACTCCTCCGTGGTGGCGACCCTGGTCAAGACCGACACCGGCGCCGACTCCGTCTACGGCAACATGAGCACCTTCCTGCTGGAGAAGGAGCCCGGCTTCGGCGAGACCGCCCCCGGCCTGACCATCCCCGGCAAGATCGACAAGATGGGCTACAAGGGCGTCGAGACCACCGAGATGGTGCTCGACGGGGTGACCGTTCCCGAGTCCGCCGTCCTCGGCGGCGCGGAGAAGGTCGGCCGCGGCTTCTACCAGATGATGGACGGCATCGAGGTCGGCCGCGTCAACGTGGCCGCCCGCGCCTGCGGCATCTCGCTGCGCGCCTTCGAGCTCGCCGTCGCGTACGCCCAGCAGCGCCGCACCTTCGGCCAGCCGCTCGCGAAGCACCAGGCCGTCGCCTTCAAGCTCGCCGAGATGGGCACCAAGATCGAGGCCGCCCACGCCCTCATGGTCAACGCCGCCCGGCTCAAGGACGCCGGCCAGCGCAACGACGTCGAGGCCGGCATGGCCAAGCTGCTCGCCTCGGAGTACTGCGCCGAGGTCGTCCAGGAGGCGTTCCGCATCCACGGCGGCTACGGCTACTCCAAGGAGTACGAGATCGAGCGGCTGATGCGCGAGGCCCCGTTCCTGCTCATCGGCGAGGGCACCTCGGAGATCCAGAAGACCATCATCTCCCGGGGCCTGCTCAAGGAGTACAAGCTCTGACGGGCACGCCGGTCACCCACCGGCCGGCTCGACGGCCGGCTCCGGTGCGGTGACCGGCCCCACCGCCAGCGCCTGTGGTCGCTCCCGGTACGCCTCGATCGCGCTCGCCAGGCGTTGCTCCGACACCGCCACGTCCCGACCGCCGACCACCGGCGCCGGGTCGAGTGACCGCCACACCCTCGGCCGCAGCCGCACCCCGGCGAGCCGACCGTCCTGCCGGTGCAGACTCACCCGATCGATGTTGGACCAGTCGTACCGCCGGCGGCCGTGCCGGATCCCGCTCGCGGTCAGTGCCAACCGCCCGGTGAACCGCACGCCGGAATAGGCGACGACGCCGGTCGCCGCCGCCACCGCGAACAGGAGCCCCAGTCGTACGACCCTGGCCCACTGGGGGTCGGCAGGCAGCAGCATCGTCACCACCAGCGTCACGGCCGCCGCGAAGGCCAGGTCGGTGACGAGGTGGACCCAGCCGGCCAGGGACCGCCGGGCGACCAGGCCCGGCTCCACTCCGTCCAGGCCGGCCACCCGTTCCCGCCAGACCAACCGGGCGTCCTGCCGCGGCCGCCACCGCCGCAGCAGCGCGGTCAGACCGACGAACAGATAGAAGACGCAGACGGTCCCGTCGACCTCGAACCGGGGAACCCGGGACAATGCCGCGGCCACCAGCACCGTCACCGCCCCGGCCACCGCCGCTGCCAGGAGCCGGCGAGACCAGAGCCTGTCGTCACGCTTCGGCAGCCAGCCGGGAAGGCGGGGAGACATGGCCGCAGGGTACGGATCGCGGCCAACTGCCACGGCGGGCGGCCCGCCTCGCTGCGGCGTTCCCGAGCCCGATCAGCCCAGTCGGGTCAGGCCGGCGGCGGCGCGCTCGACGATCAGGCAGCGGTCCTCGACGTAGTCGACGCCCGCCTCCGTGGCGATCCGCCGCGCCTCCGCCGAGACGATGCCGAGCTGCAACCAGACCGCCGGCGCGCCGATCGCCACCGCCTCGCGCACCACCTCGACCGCGCCCTCAGCCGGCCGGAAGACGTCGACCAGGTCCACCGGGTGCGGGATGTCGGCCAGGGACCGGTAGACCCGCTCGCCGAAGAGTTCGTCGGCCGTCGGGTTGACCGGGATGATCCGCCAGCCGTACCGCTGCATCTGCAACGGCACGCTGTGTGCGGCCTTGCGTGGGTCGCGGGACGCGCCCACGACGGCGATCACGGCGGAGTCGGCGAGGATCTGCTGAGCGGAGCGCACCCGCCGACTCTAACCCCGCCGCTCAGCCCCCGCCCGCGAGCGCGCGGCGCAGTCGGGCGTACTCCTGCGGCGTGCCGATCGCCGCGCGGTGCTCGGGGTGGGTGGCGTAGTGCCGGATCGCCCCGGCCAGCAACTCCGGCGCGACGTCCAGCTCACCGGTCTCGACGACGATGTTGCGGCGCGAGGCGAGCCCTCGTTGCCGGACCAGGTCCCGGCTCCGTACCGGCAGCCGCAGGAAGCCGGACTGCCGGGGCGAACCGCCCGGAGCCGTCGGGTCCAGGGCCTCCCACGGTACGGAGGTGTGCCGCAGCGGGTCACCGGCGGTGATCCCGGCCGGGGTCAGCGCGACGGTCGGCACCCGGCGCCAGAGGACGGTCGACAGCAGCACAGCGAACGGGCCGGTGAGGCTCGGGTAGAGCCACCACACCCCGTCCTGCTCCGAGGTGAGCTGGTAGGTCGTCGTGTAGGCGAGGAAGGCGAGGAGGATGCATCGGTAGCTCGTCCGGCCCCTGGGCGGGCCGAAGAAGGCGCGCTCCCGCTCATCCACCCGCAACTCGGCGGCACCGGGCCGCCCGAACATGCGCATCAGGCTCCACAGCAGCGCGAGCAGCGGCAGCAGCGTGAGCAGGGCGGCCGGACCGCCCGTGTCCCGCGCCCACCCGGCCGCAACGCCCCAGAGCACCCCGACGGTCAACGCGACCACCGCCGTGACGCGCTGCCGGCGCAGCGCCCTTGCGATCGTCTCCCGCACGCCGGCAGCGTATCGGCGGCCGTCTACAGGAGAGTGAGCTGCTCGGCGGCCGGTGGCGCGGGCGCCGGGTCGGGCGGGCGGCGGTCGTCGTCGCGCTCGCCCCGGTGCAGCCCGTGCCGGCGGGCCGCGATCCGCACCCGCGCCGTCAGCTCCCGCTGGTAGGACTGCGGCGCGTACGCGCCGGAGCGGTAGAGCTCGCGGTAGCGGGGGACCAGGTGCGGGAACTCGCGGCCCAGCCAGCGCGCGTACCACTCCCGGGCCCCCGGCCGCAGGTGCAGCGCCAGCGGCGTCACGCTGGCCGCCCCGGCGGCGGCGATCGCCGCCACGGTAGCGTCGATCGAGGCGTCGTCGTCGCTGAGCCCGGGCAGGATCGGCGCCATCAGCACGCCCACGTCGAAGCCGGCGTCGGCCAGCGCCCGTACGGCGTCCAGCCGCCGCGTCGGGCTGGGGGTCCCAGGCTCGACGGCGCGCCAGAGCCGCTCGTCGACGAAGCCCACCGAGTACGACACGCCGACCCGGGTGACCTCGGCGGCCTGACGCAGCAGCGGCAGGTCCCGCAGGATCAGCGTGCCCTTGGTGAGGATCGAGAACGGGTTGGCGAAGTCGCGCAGCGCCGCGATGATCTGCGGCATGAGCTGGTAGCGCCCCTCGGCCCGCTGGTAGCAGTCGACGTTGGTGCCCATCGCGACGGGCGCGCCCCGCCAGCGCGGCGCGGCCAGCTCCCGCCGGACCAGCTCACCGGCGTTGACCTTGACGATGATCTTCCGGTCGAAGTCCGCGCCCGTGTCGAGGTCGAGGTAGGTGTGGGTATTTCTCGCGAAGCAGTTGTGGCTCACGACGCCGTCGGCGATGAAGTCGCCGGTGCCGGTCGTGATGTCCCAGAGGGGCAGTTCCAGCCCGAGGGGCTCGATGCTGACCACCCGGAGCGCCGCCTGGCATTTGAGCGCCGCTCCGTCGATCGACCGCTTCCGGGTGATGGCTGGGTCGGTCAGGTGGAAGAACCGTAGCCGTTCGCGTAGCCCGCCGGTCAGCCGGATGTTTCGTACGCGGTTCGCGCGGCCTGGATCTTCGACCACGCTCGTAAAGCCGAAGTGGCTCAGCGCCGCCGACGTCTGGTCGAGGATCTTGTCGTTGCTGTTGCTGATCCGGAGAACGCCCTGGCTGCAACTGCCCTCTGCGTCGAAGATCCCGGCGAGGAAGCCCAGCCGCCAGTCGTCGGTGGGATCGTCGGGCCACCGCACCAGCGCGGTGATGGCCTCGATCGAGCGCTGCCGGGACGTCCGGATCGCGGAGATGGCTCGTCGCGTCGCACTTGCCGGGGTGTACGCGAAGCTGTCCGTCTCCACCCCGGCGCTGTCGAGGAAACGCTTCGTGCGACCCAGCGCCTCCTCGTCGGCGAGCGCCAGGCGGAACCGGTGCACCACCCCGTAGGAATAGCGGTAGGTGCCGAGGTTCGCGTCACCACGGATCATTCCGCAGAGGTAGCCCCGCCGGTAGTCGGCCGAGTCCTTCGGGCCCGTGGCGAAGCGGCCGGTGCCGATCAGGCGGTTGTTCGTCGTCAGATAGGGGCGTTGCCCCGCGCCGTTCATCGCGCCGGTCACGTGTCTCCAACCGCGGTCGGAGAGGAACCGGTGGTCGCCGCTGGCGATCAGCGTCGTGCCGTCCTCCAGGGTGACCCGGTGGGCCGGCTTCATCGTCGACCACCTGGCCAGGACCGTGGTGACGACGTACCGACGGTAGGCACCACGGCGCTGCGTGCCGTAGATCCGGTCACCGATCTCCAGCTCGCTGATCGGCTTCGTGCGTCCGTCGGCCATGAGGATCGGCGTCTCGCCCGAGAGGCAGTAGACGCACGCATGTGAGCAGCCCCGGTAGGGGTTGATCGTCCACTCGAACGGGACGCGGGAGGCGCCGGGCACCTTGTTGATGATCGACTTGGCCTGCACCTCGTAGAACGTCATGCCGGCGAAACCCGGCGTGTCGAAGGTGCGGGCGACCGCGTCAGGCAGCGCCAGCGGCAGGGGTGGTGTCGCTGGCGCTGCCTGGTCCGGGACCCCCTCGTCCGGGGGAGCGGCGAGGTTGTCCCAGCGCATGGCCATCATTCGAACACGCGTACGATCGGAGCGCAAGCGACCCGCCGTGTTCCCGCCCACCTGGCCGCCCCGCGCACGGTCGGCGGGTGGAGGATGGAGGCATGGAGAGGTCGACGTTCGTCTACGACGGGGACTGCGCGTTCTGCACCCGGTGCGCCGAGTTCATCGACCGGCGCATCCCGACCGGGGTCCGCGTGGTGCCGTGGCAGTTCGCCGACCTCGACGCGCTGGGCCTGAGCGAGGCCGAGTGCGAGGAGGCGGTGCAGTGGGTGGGCGCCGACGGCTCCCGCGCGGCCGGCCCGGACGCCATCGCGCGGCTCCTCGGCGACAGCGGTCCGCTCTGGCGGGTCGCGGGCGCCGGCCTCCGGTTCCCCCCGGTGCGTGCCGCCGCGTGGCCCGCGTACCGCTGGGTGGCCCGCAACCGGCACCGGCTGCCCGGCGGCACGGCCGCCTGCGCGCTGCCCCAGGAGGCGCGGGAGCGCCTCTACGGACCGTCCGGCCGCCCTGCCGCGGACGCCTGACCCGCGAGTGCCGGCGTGGTGCCGGCGGGCGGCCCGGTGTCCCGCCCCCGGCGGGCGAGCAGCCGGCGGGCCCAGACCACCGGCCGGACCCGCTCCAGCGGCAGGAAGCTGGTCATCGCGGCGAGGTGCGGGGCGAACGAGATCGTGATGGTCGCGATGGTGACCAGGTGGAACGAGTAGAAGAAGCCCACCGTGGCCAGTCGCCAGCGCTCCCTGAGCAGGAAGACCACCGGGCTGAGCAGCTCGAAGGCGACGATGCCGAACTGGGCGACGATCAGCAGGTACGGCACCGAGGCGATCAGGTCGGCCAGCTCGGTGCCGCGCCGGATGATGGCCCTGGCCAGCACCGAGCCGGTGAGCCAGTCCAGCCCGCCGAAGCGCAGCTTGGCCCAGGCGGCCAGGAAGTACGTGCAGATGACGGCGATCTGGGTGACCCGCAGGGCCCAGCCGCCCGCCTCGGTGCGGGTGGCGTCGCCGTGCCGGGCCCGGCCGGCGGTGGGCAGTACGGCCAGCGCGACGAGCAGGCCGAACCGGTCGTGGTCGACCTTGCCGTAGCTCATCGCGACGATCATCCACTCGAAGTAGAGCGCGAAGACCGTCCAGCCGAGCAGCCGGGGCGCCCGGCCGGTCGCGGCGAGCAGGGCGAGCAGCAGCAGGGCCCAGAAGAGCACGGCGACCAGCGCCGGGGTCGGCGTGGGCAGCGGCAGCAGGCGGCCGACCAGCAGCGGCTGGTAGAGCTCGCCGGGCACCGCCACCCGGGTGCGCACCCAGGGGGTGAAGACGACCAGGTCGGCGGCGACGAAGAGGTAGATCAGCGTGCGGAAGGCGGCGATCCGGCCCCGGGGCACCGCCTCGGTCAACCAGCGGCTCATCGGTCCGCCCGCCAGGCCACCACGGTCTCGTCGGTCCAGCGGCCGGTGGGCCGCCCGTCGCGGATGCCGTGCCAGCGGACGACGATGCGGACCTCGACCAGCTCCGCCGCGCCCGGGTGGCGCTCGGCGTACGCGTCGGCGACCTCGGCGAGCAGCGCGGGGTCGGCGGCGTAGCGGTCCTGCTGGCCCTCGATCTCGGCCCGGCGGATGCCCGTGGCGCTCTCGCCCAGGTCGACGACCGCTCCGCCGCTGTCGACGCCCTCGACGCGGGTGTCCGGGGCGGGGGAGTTCGGCGGGTTGGACGTGGAGTACATCCGGAACGGGCCGAACGGGAAGTGGTCGTCGGTGCCCCAGGCGGTACCGACCAGCAGGACGGCCAGACCGAGGGCGGTGGCGGCGAGTCGGGCGGCGCGACCGCGGCTGGTCAAGGTTTCCATCGGGTCGTGACGATACGGGATGTACCGCCCGCCCCGGGTCCCTCCGACGGTCACTTCCCGCTGGCCGGCGGGCCAGGGGAGCGGCCCTTCGCCCCCGTTGCCGGGTGGGTGGACGACGACGGCCGGGCCCGTCGGGGCCCGGCCGTCGTGGAGCGCTCCGGCTCAGTGGCTGTGGCCGGCCAGCTTCTTGCGGACGTCGTCCATGTCGAGCGCCTGGACCTGCTCGATCAGGTTCTCCAGGGCGGACTCGGGGAGGGCACCGGGCTGGGCGAAGACGATGACGCCGTCGCGGATCGCCATGATGGTCGGGATCGAGCGGATGTCGAACTTGGCGGCCAGCTCCTGCTGCGCCTCGGTGTCGACCTTGCCGAACACGATCTCGGAGTGCTTGTCGGAGGAGCGCTCGTAGACCGGGGCGAACCGCTTGCACGGGCCGCACCAGTCGGCCCAGAAGTCGACCAGCACGATGCCGTCGCTGCCGGTCACCTCGTCGAAGTTTGCCGTGGTCAGCTCTACGGTTGCCATGAAAGTCTCCGATCGGCGCGGAATAGCTACGTCTGGTGGAACCAGGGCGTACCGCGTGGAATTCCCGACCCGCCCCCGCCGAAACGTGCTCGTCACGGCGTTGCGCGGGGTGGCGCTTCCATCGACGGGCGTTGTTTCCCGGTCGCCGTTGCGGTACGCAAGTGCATGACGCATTTGCGTGACCGGAAGTGATGGGAGCGTTTCCATGGAGATCGACACGATTGACCGACAGGAATGGGCAATCGGGCGGTTGACAAGCGGCTATCCGGCGTGCGGAGATCGCCGGGGCTCGGCCGCTCGAACACGCAGAGTAGTGTTACGAAAAGGTAAATGTGACCTCCGTCTCTGTTCGATTCGCCTTCCCGTGCGGCAGAATCGTCCGCATCAGAGCGTGGGCGGCGGGTGCCGGGGAGGGCCCCGCCGCTCATTGCGTCTCCCCCCGGTCGTGGCGGGTGTGACATTCCCGCACGCCACGCGCCCCGCGCATCGCCTTAACACTCCATAAGGCATGCTGTGCCGAACTCCATCGCCGCCCGTCGAAGGGGACAAGGATGCAGTTCGGCCGCTACTACGAGGAGTTCGAGGTCGGCGCGGTCTACCGACACTGGCCCGGCAAGACGGTGACCGAGTACGACGACCACCTCTTCTGCCTGCTCACCATGAACCACCACCCGCTGCACATGGACGCGCACTACGCTCAGACGGCGAGCCAGTTCAAGCGCAACGTGGTGGTCGGCAACTACATCTACTCCCTGCTGCTGGGCATGTCGGTGCCCGACGTCAGCGGCAAGGCCATCGCGAACCTCGAGGTCGAGTCCCTGCGGCACGTGGCGCCCACCTTCCACGGCGACACGATCTACGGCGAGACCACGGTCCTGGACAAGCGTGAGTCGTCCTCCAAGCCCGACCGGGGCGTGGTCTCCGTGGAGACCCGGGGCTACAACCAGGACGGCACCATGGTGTGCGTCTTCCGCCGCCGGGTGATGGTCCCGAAGAAGGAGTACGCGGCGACGACGGTGCCCGAGGGCGTCGACCCGGAACGGCCGAGCTTCCCCGAGCCGCGCTGACCGACGGGCCCCTTCTCATCCGGGTTCCGGGTGGTAGGGGCCCTTTTTCCCATCCGGGGCATATGCTGGCGCCGGAGGTCCCCATGAGCCACTCCGTCGCCGGAGAGCCGTCCTCTGCCGGCCGCCGCGCCGCACCGCTGACCACCGCCGTCTACTCCGCCGCCGAGTGGGATCTGCTGACCAGCCTGCCCGGCCGCGTGATCGTGGCCGCCGCCGCGCCCGGCCCCGGACGGCCCCGCCCCGGAGTCGCCGCCGGGCTAGCCGGCCTGGACGCGGTCGCGGCCGGCCGGGCCTTCGACAGCGATCTCGTACGCGCGGTGGTCGCCACCATCTACGCCCGGCACGACGGGGCGACCGATCCCGCCGACCGCCTCGCCGACGTGGTGGACCTGCTCGCCGCCTGCCGGGCCGCCACCCGGGTGCTGCGGCGGCGCGCCGATCCCGCCGACTCGGCCGCGTACCGGCAGTGGGTGCAGTCGGTGGCGGCCCGGGTGTGCCGGGCGGCCACGGCCGGTGCTGCGGGGCTGCCGCCGGCCCCTGCCGACCGTCGCTTCCTCGACCGGCTCGGCGACGCGCTGGGGCTGCGCTGAGCAGCCCAGGCCCACCGGGGTCGCTCCGGCCGTCCCAGTCCCCCGGGCCCGGCACAGGCCACCCCGGGCCCCGGCGCAGGCCGCCGGGCCGACCCGGCCCACCCGGACCGGTGCCGGCGCCGGGGTCGCGGCCCGGGGTGGGGCCCGCGGGCCGTACCCTGCGTGACCGTGACCGGAGACCAGCTCGACGTCGGCGTGGGACCGTGGCCCGGGGATCCGCCGGACGACCCCCGGTACGACCCCGAGCTGCTCGCCGAGGGTGACCGGCGCAACGTCGTCGACCGATACCGCTACTGGCGGCGCGAGGCCGTGGTGGCCGACCTGGACCTGCGGCGGCACGACTTCCACGTGGCGATCGAGAACTGGCAGCACGACTTCAACATCGGCACGGTCGTCCGCAACGCCAACGCCTTCCTCGCCGCCGAGGTGCACGTCGTCGGCCGTCGGCGGTGGAACCGGCGCGGCGCCATGGTGACCGACCGCTACCAGCACGTCCGGCACCACGAGACCATCGAGGAGTTCGTGGCCTGGGCGGCCGGGCGGGAGCTGCCGGTCGTCGGCATCGACAACCTGCCCGGCTCCCGGCCGCTGGAGACCGCCATCCTGCCCCGGCGCTGCGTCCTGCTGTTCGGGCAGGAGGGCCCGGGCCTCTCCGACCCGGCGCGTGCCGCCTGCGACCAGCTCTTCTCCATCGCCCAGTACGGCTCCACCCGGTCGATCAACGCCGGCGTGGCCAGCGGCATCGCCATGCACGCCTGGATCCGCGCCCACGCCGGGCCGCCGCCGGGCTGAACGGGCCCGCCCGGGTGCTGGACGGGCCCGCTCAGGTGCCGTCCGGCGGGACCGAAACCGGCGCTCCGCTTGACGGGGCGGCGCGACGGGGCGACGGTGGGATGGTGAGTGTCGCGGTGAGTTGCCCGAAATGTGGTGGGCCGGTGCGGGCGCCGGACCTGATGCACACCGAGTCGCGCTGCCTGGACTGCGGGCCGGTGCCCCCGCTGCGGGTGCCCGAGCACATCGGGGCGGAGATCGTGGCCAGCGTCGTGGAGCGGATCTCCGCCGCGGCCGACCCGCCGACCCGGCCGAGGACGCCGCTGTGGTGCCCCTGGCCGCTGCCGACGGGCTGGACCATGACCGGCGTGGCGTACGCGGGCGACGACCGCACCGGGGTGCGCGCCACGGCGGTCGCCTGCGCCGGGCCGGAGCCGCTGGGCGGCGGTCCCGCGGACCTGGTCTTCGTGGCCGAGGAGCCAGGCGTCGGCCTGGGCACCCGGTTCGCGGGGCTGGCCGGCCCGGATCCGGGCCCGGAACTCGCGCAGGCCCTGACCGATCCCGGGCCGGGGCATCCGGAGCACGTCGGGCAGGCCAGGATCAAGGTGGCCGGTCATCCCACTCCACTGTGGCTCGTGAACTCGCCGACAGATCGAAGCGCGTACGCCGGCGAGGCTCGGGGATTGTGGCTCCATGCGATAGCCTGGCCGGCGAGTGCGGGACACCTGCTCGCGGAAGACGTCGTGCTGCACGACCTGACCGAGTGGACACCGCCCGAACTCGTGTACGGCGCACCGTCTCTGTATCTGCACGGGAAGGCTTGACGGGCCTCAGGGCTTGACAGGCGTCCCGGAATGTCGGAGAACGGACGCAGATATTCACTGTACGACACCACACTGATACTCTGGGTGCCGCTGCGGTAATGGGACCCGGCGCCGCGCGAGAGGATGGCCCGCCATGGTCAAGAAGGTCCTCACCTGGGCCGGAATCGCATTCTTGATCTTCTTCGTCGCATATCGGCCAAATTCTGCGGCGGACGTGTTCAAGTCACTGGGCGGCGGAATCATGGACATCGCCCAGGGGTTCGGCGACTTCTTCACCAGCCTCGTCGCCTAGCCGCCGATGGGAAACCCCTCCGGTCCACCCTTCGATCCCGACGATCCCGATCGGGAGCGCCGGGAGCGAGACACGGAGCCGATCCCCCGGCTCGGCCCCGACGACGGGCCGGGCTACGGCACCGGTCCGGGCCTCTCCGACGGTCCCTCCCTTTCGGACGACGCCGGCTTCGGCGACGGCCCGGCGTACGCCGGGGAGGGGCGGTCAGGTCGGGCCTGGGTCCGTGACCCGGAGGCCGGCTACCAGCCGCCGCAGATCTCCGAGGACGAGCTGGCCGGTCTGCGGGCCGACGCCGCCGGCATGGCGCCGCGCCGGGTGCTGCCGTTGGAGGACGAGCCCAGCTCGCTGGTGGCGCGCTACCTCTTCCCGACGGAGCGCTACCGGGGCGAGTGGAAGCGGCACTGGATCCACCTCTCCACCCCGCTGCTGGTCGGCATCGCCGCTACCTTCGTGCTCGGCTACCTCTCCGGCTTCCTCGCCGGTCAGGACGTGGGCGCGCTCACCACGATCGCGGTGCTGCTCTGGTTCGCTGTGATGGGGTGGGTGGCCTGGAAGGTCGCCGACTGGTGGTACGACCGCTTCATCCTGACCAACAAGCGGGTGATGGTCGTCAACGGCATCATCACCCGGCGGGTCGCGATGATGCCGCTGGTGCGGGTCACCGACATGAAGTACGAGCAGACCCCGACCGGCCGGGCGCTCAACTACGGCACGTTCGTGCTGGAGTCCGCCGGTCAGGAGCAGGCGCTGCGCGAGATCAAGAACCTGCCCAACCCGAACGAGCTCTACCTGCGCGTCGTCGAGGAGATGTACGAGCCGCAGGCGGTCGAGGCGCGGCTGGGCAAGGAGGCCGACGAGGCCAAGGCCGACGACGGGGCGTGAAACTTTTCGTCCGAACATCGGAGGAACTGCGCACCATTCGCCGTCGCTTCGACCACCCCGGGCATGGCAACCTGCCAGGGGAACGGGGTGCGGAGGTGGCCGGTGGTGAGCAGGGATCCCTTGGAGGAGGAGTTCCGCGACTTCGTCGCGGCCCGCTCCAGCGCCCTGCTGCGCACCGCCTACCTGCTCAGCGGGGACTGGGCCACCGCCGAGGACCTGTTGCAGACCGCGTTGACCAAGACGTACCTGGCCTGGAAGCGGCTCGGCGGGATCGAGGCGATCGAGCCGTACGCCCGCCGGGTCATGATCAACACTTCGACCAGTTGGTGGCGTCGGCGCTGGCACGGTGAACGCCCCACCGAGGTGCTGCCGGAGCGGGCCGGGGTCGACGAGATCGAGCAGCAGCTCGACCGGGACCTGCTCTGGCGCCACCTGAGCGCGCTGCCCAGCCGGCAGCGGGCGGTGCTCGTGCTGCGTTTCTACGAGGACATGTCCGAGGCCCAGACCGCCGCCCTGCTCGGCATCTCGCCGGGCACGGTCAAGAGCCAGACCTCGCGCGCCCTGGGCACCCTGCGTCGCCGGATGGGCGCCGAGGCCGCCCTCGACCTGCCGACCGGGGCCGACCCGCCCCCGGCGCCGCCGGGGGCCGACGGCACCGCCCGGCCCGCCCCGGGCGGCGCCGGTCGATCCGCTCCCGCCTACGGGGACCGATCCGCTCCCGCCCACGGCGGGGTGCCGGTCAGCCCGTCGGCGGCCTACCGCGCCCCGACGATGGTGGTCGGCGAGGACGCGGCGGCCGTGGTCGCGGCGACGAACGCCCCGCCGCCGGCCATCGCGCCGGTCACGGCGGGCAGGCCGGACGGCGCCACCGCCGCCGTCCCGCACAGGTCGGGGAGCGCCGGCACCCCCGTCCCGGGCGGTCCCGCGACCGAGCTGCCGGCGCAGAGAGCCCCCGTGGCGGCCACCGCGCCGGCCACGGACGCCGGGCGTGCCACCTCGGCCGCCGAGCTGGCGGACGAGTCGGCGGGCGACCCGGTGCCCGTGGCCTCGGGCGCGCGGGCCGGCGTCGGGGCGGGGCCGCGTACCGGCCGCGACGAGCGACGCGGCCGGCAGGCCGCCTACCCGGCCGGCGCCGGAGAGCACCGGTGAGCCGTCCGGTGGGCCGTGGTGACAACCGGACCGACGGCCCGACGCGTCCATTCGCCGTGACCGAGGACGAGCTGGAGCAGGCGGTACGGGAGACGTTCGCCCGCCGGGTGGCCGTCGCGCGCCCGCTCGTCGCCGACCCGGCGGGACTCGCGATCCGGCGGGCCGACCGGTCCCGGCGCCGGCGGACGCTGACCGGGATCGC
This sequence comes from Micromonospora sp. NPDC023633, assembly GCF_040640035.1. Classification (NCBI taxonomy): domain Bacteria; kingdom Bacillati; phylum Actinomycetota; class Actinomycetes; order Micromonosporales; family Micromonosporaceae; genus Micromonospora; species Micromonospora sp. NPDC023633. Next base: position 38,521 of record NZ_JBFABB010000054.1, read on the forward strand.
CCTCGCCGCGGTGGCCACCGTGACGGTCAGCGTCGGCATGGCGCAGCTGGGGCAGCAGCCCGGGCGGCCCACCCGTCCCACCGTGGTGCTCGGCGACCCGTACGCCTCGCCGCTGCCGGACCCGGCCCCGCAGCTGTCGGCCGCCCCGCAGCCCGACCTGGGCCGGGGCGAGGTGGACCTCGTCCTCAACGACGTGCTGGTCACCGCGAGCGGGCAGCGGATCGCCCTGCCCGACGTGGGCACCGCCGCCGAGCGTGCCCAGCGGCTCCCCGAGGGGGCCGGCTGGGCGGTGGTGGGCGCGTCGACGGCGGCCGGCCGCTCGCTCTGGATCGTGCTGCCGAACGGCGCGGCACACCTGCTCCTGGCCGGGGCCCGGGAGATCGTCCTCAGCCCGGACGGGCGGCAGGTCGCCTGGCGGGAGGGGGCGGACCTGGTCGTTGCCGGCATCGTCGGCGGCCAGGTCGTGGCCGTCGCCCGCACGCCGTCGCCGCCCGACGCGGTGCCGGTCGGTTTCGCCGGGGACACCGTCGTGGTCCGCCTGGACCCGGGCCGGCCCGGGCACGCCCTGTGGCGCCCGGCGGCGGGCCCGCCGCGCGGCGCGGGCGACGGGGCCCTGCACGTCTACGGCACCCGCCCCGACGGGCTGGCGGTCGCGCTGGTGTCCGCCGGCACCCCCCGCCGGCCCTGCGTCGCCCTGCTCGACCCGGCCCGGGACCTCGCGCCCGTGCGGACGGGCTGCGGGCCCGCGCTGGCCGGCGACGGAGCCGGCGGGGTCTCCGCCGACGGGCGGTGGCTGCTGGCCAACGGGAAGGCGGGCCCGCAGGACCGCGCGGTGCTGGTCGACCTGGACCGGCTCGCCCCCGCACCGGCGACCCACCCGGCCGGTCCGCCCGTGGCCGGGCCGGTGGCCTGGACGCCGCAGGGGACGGCCCACTACTCCGACGCGGCCGGCGCCCTGGTGCGGATCGAGGTGAGCCGGGTGCTCGACGGCGAGGCGGCCCTCTCCGCGCCCGTGACCGGCCTGCCCGCCGGGGCACGCCCGGTGCCGGTGGGCGGCGACCGCCGTTCCTGACCGCGCCCGCGTGCCCGGGCCGGGCCGCCGGCCGGTAGCGTCGGGCCGATGAGCGCGGCACCCCGGATCGACCTGCACACCCACTCCACCGCCAGCGACGGCACGCTCAGCCCGGCCGAGCTGGTGCGGGCGGCGGCGGAGTCGGGGCTGGACGTCGTGGCGATCACCGACCACGACACCACGGCCGGCTGGGCGCCCGCCCTGGAGGCGCTGCCGGCCGGGCTCAGCCTGGTCCGGGGCGCGGAGCTCTCCTGCCGGTGGTACGGCGAGGAGCCGGCGCTGCCGCTGCACCTGCTGGCGTACCTGTTCGATCCGGACGCCCCGGAACTCGTCGCGGAACTGGCCCGGGTGCGTGCCGCCCGGGAGGAACGGGGCGAGCGGATCGTGGCGCTGCTGCGGGCCGACGGGATCGACGTGAGCTGGCCGGAGATCCTGACCGGCGCGGGCGGCGGGACCGTGGGCCGGCCGCACATCGCGCAGGCGCTGATCCGGGCCGGCCTGGTGGCCACCACCACGGAGGCGTTCGGGCCGGACTGGCTGGGCGAGCGCTACCGGCTGCCCAAGGAGGACATCGACGTCTTCCGCGCGGTCCGGCTCGTCCGCGCGGCGGGCGGCGTGCCGGTCTTCGCCCACCCCCGGGCCACCCGGCGGGGGCGGATCGCGCCCGACGAGCTGATCGCCGACCTGGCCGCCGTCGGGCTGGCGGGGCTGGAGGCCGACCATGAGGACCACTCCCCGGCCGAGCGGGCCCACGTCCGGGCCCTGGCCGACGAGCTGGGCCTGGTGGTGACCGGCTCGTCGGACTTCCACGGCACCCACAAGACCGTCCGGCTCGGGGCGTTCACCACCGATCCCGGGGCGTACGAGCGGCTCGTCGCCGAGGCGCGCGGGGTGACCGAGGTCGCTTCCGGCTGATCCGCGTTTCCGCCTCCGGCGGCGCGGCTACGTTGATCACGTGGATGCCAAGCTGTTCGGCGAGGTCTTCGTGACCCTGCTGGTGATCGTCGACCCGCCGGGCATGATGCCCATCTTCCTGGCGCTGACCGGCCCGCTGCCGGCGCGGGACCGGAACCGGGCGGCCTGGCAGGCGGTCGCCCTGGCGCTGGGCGTGATCGTGATCTTCGCGGTGGCGGGCCAGACGCTGCTCGACTACCTGCACGTGGACCTGCCGGCGTTGCAGGCCGCAGGCGGACTGCTGCTGGTGCTGGTGGCGCTGGAACTGCTGACCGGCAAGGCCGACGACCCGAGCCAGCAGACCACCTCGAACATCGCCCTGGTGCCGCTGGGCACGCCGCTGCTGGCCGGCCCCGGCGCCATCGTGGCCACCATGCTCTTCGTCCAGCAGGCCGACGGCGGGGCGGACGTCACGGCCATCGCCGCCGCGATCCTGGCCGTGATGGTCACCGTCTGGATCGTGCTCCGGTTCTCCGGCGGGATCGTCAAGATCCTGCGGCCCGGCGGGATCGAGGTGCTGACCCGGATCGCCGGTCTGCTGCTGGCCGCGATCGCGGTGCAGCTCATCGCGGACGCGGTGGCCGCGTTCGTGACCCAGTACGCCAACATGACCTGACCGGCGGCCGGTTTCGTCGGAGGCGGATGGCAGGATCGCGGTGTGCGACGAGCCTCTTCAGCCGGACGGTCCTCCACCAGCGGCGGCCGGGCGCCCCGGCCCCGCGGTGACCAGCCCGAGCAGCTCGGCTTCGAGGGCATGCCGGAGCGGCTCTTCGTCTGCACCCCCAGCAGACTGGGCACCTACGCCGACTGCCCCCGGCGCTACCGCTACTCCTACGTCGACCGTCCGGCCCCGCAGAAGGGCCCGCCGTGGGCGCACAACTCCCTCGGCGCGAGCGTGCACACCGCTCTGAAGAACTGGTACGCCCTGAGCCCCGAGCGGCGTCGGCCGGAGGCCCTCGCCGCGCTGCTCAAGGGCACCTGGGTGCGCGAGGGCTACCGCGACGACGAGCAGGAGCGGGCGGCCTACCGGCGGGCCCTGGGCTGGCTGGAGTCATACGTCGAGACCCTGGAGCCCGGGGTCGACCCGCTCGGCGTGGAGCGGGTGGTGGCGGTCAAGACCGCCGTGCTGGCCTTCAACGGCCGGGCCGACCGGATCGACTCCCGTCCCGGGCCCGACGGTCCCGAGCTGGTGATCGTCGACTACAAGACGGGACGCACCGGGCTGGACGCCGACGACGCGCGCGGCTCGCAGGCGCTGGCGCTCTACGCGTACGCCGCCGAGCGGGTGTTCCGCCGGCCGTGCCGCCGGGTGGAGCTGCACCACCTGCCGACCGGCACGGTGGCGGCGCACGAGCACACCGTGGAGTCGCTGGCCCGCCAGCTCGCCCGGGCGGAGGAGACCGCCCGCGACATCATGGCCGCCGAGCGGGCGGTCGCCGACGGGGACGACCCCGACGAGGCCTTCCCGACCACGCCGGGCCCGCGCTGCGGCTGGTGCGACTACCGGCGCACCTGCCCCGCGGGGGCGCAGGCGCCGGGCAAGGAGCCGTGGGCGGCCGTCGAGCGCGCGACCGACCCGGTGCCCGGCAAAGACTGACAGCCCCGCACGCCCACCCGGCCAAGCCTGACCGCCCCCGCACATTCCACCCGGGCACGACCGACCGCCCGGGGCTCGGCGGCAGCCGGCACGGCCGTGCGGTCAGGCCGGCGTGCCGGCGAGCCGGGCGGCGCGTTCCTTCGCGGCCTGCTGCAACGGCCCCTCCCGCCAGCGGCGGGGCACCGCGGCGAGGGTCAGCCGCAGCGCCCGGACGCTCAGGTCGGCGGAGAACGCGGTCGTGGGCAGGCCCAGCCCGCCGTACATGCGCCGGGCCCAGGCCGGTAGCAGCGCGAGCGCGGTGCCGGCGATGCCGAAGTACGCCCAGCGGGGCGGCCCGAGGTTGAGCCCGATGCGGGCGGGCAGGCTGAGCTTCCACGGGATCGGCGGCGCGGTGAGGAAGAGCGCCGTCTCGGCCGCCTCGCGGGTCATCCGCAGCTGCGGGCGGATCTGCCGGTAGTAGTCGGACACCTCGGCGGCGGTGCCCGGGACCGTCTCCGGGTCGAGGCCGACCAGGGCGGCGGAGCGCCGCTGCTCGGTGTAGTAGGCGTCGGTCTCGTCGGCGGTCAGCGGCAGCCCGGCCCGCCGGGCCGTGTCGAGGAACGACTCGACCTCGGTGACGTGCACCCAGCGCAGCAGATCGGGGTCGTCGACGCGGAACTCCTCCCCGGTGAACAGGTCGGTGGCCCGCAGCCGGGCGTGCCGGCGGCGCACCCGGAGCCCGGCGGCCTCCGCCTCGGCGGTGGTGCCGTAGATGGTGGTGCCGACGTAGGTGGCGGTGCGCACCAGCCGGCCCCAGGCGTCGGAGCGGTAGTTGCTGTTCTGCGCGACCCCGGCCATGGCCCGGGGATGCAGCGACTGAAGGTAGAGCGAACGCAGGCCGGCGACGATCAGGATCGGCTCCTCGTGCACCTTCCACGTGACCGAACCCGGACCGAAGAGACCGAGGTCATCGGAGTCCACCGACCAAGCGTGCCACGCCCGCCACCGGGTGCCGGCGGAGAGCGGCCGGCCCTCAGTCGTCGGCGGAGCGGCGGGCCTGGCAGGCGGGGCAGAGGCCCCAGAACGTCACTTCCGCCTCGTCGACCTCGAACCCGTGGGCGATGTCCGGGTCCAGGCAGGGCGCGCTGCCGACCGCGCAGTCGATGTCGGCGATCTCGCCGCAGCCCCGGCAGACGACGTGGTGGTGGTTGTCCCCGGCCCGGGCCTCGTAGCGGGCGGGGCTGCCGGCCGGCTCGATGCGGCGGGACAGCCCAGCCCGGGACAGGGCGCCGAGCACGTCGTAGACCGCCTGGGTGGAGACCGAGTCGAGGCGCTCACGGACCCGGCGGGTGATCTCGTCGACCTCGAGGTGACCGCCGGCGGCCAGCACGTCGAGCACGGCGAGGCGCGGTCGGGTGACCCGCAGGCCCCTCGACCGGAGCAGTTGCTCGCCACCGGGCATGTGCCAATGACAGCACGCGGCTCGGGGACCGACAACCGGCCTCCGCAAGAGGGTGGCGCCGGCCACAGCCAGCCTGCCCGGCCGGGCCGAGGCGGACGGCGGGCATCGTCGCCGAGCGGTGGTGAACCGGACCGGTTCCGGGCGCGTGTAGTCGATCGAGACGACCTGGGCGGGTCGACCGGCACACCGTACGCTGGCAACCCGCAACCGCGTACCGCCGGAGGTGTGGATGTTCAAGGAGATCCTGGGTCTGCCGGCCCACGTGTTGGTGGTGCACGCGGTCGTCGTCCTCGTGCCGCTGCTGGCCCTGCTCTCCGCCGCGTACGTGGCGCTGCCCCGGTTCCGGTCGCGGCTGGACTGGGCGGTGGCGCTCCTCGCCGTGGCGGCGCCGGTGTCGGCCTTCGTCGCGGTCCAGTCGGGGGAGGAGCTGACCGACGCGTTCGTCGCCCGGGGCATGCAGGGCCCGGTCCTGGAGCAGATCTTCGCGCACTCGCGCTACGGCGACATCCTGTTCCGCTGGGTGCTGCCGTTGGCCGTGGCGACGCTGCTGCTGCTCGTGGCGACGAGCGGGCACCGGCGGGTGCCGAAGCTGCCGTCCTGGGTGACCCCGGTGCTGTCGGTCGCGGTGGTGGCGCTCGGCGTCGTCAGCATCGTCTACGTCTACCTGACCGGGCACTCCGGGGCCGAGACCGTCTGGGGCAACACGCTCTGACAGCCTCCCGCCGGTCGCGGCGTCCCGTCGGCGGCCAGCATCCGGTCAGAACACGAGCCGGGAGCAGAGCACGCAGACGAGGACCACCAGCAGCACACCGGCCACCGTGCCCACGCCGTACGTGAGCCGCTGCGCCCGCTGCTCCGCCGCGTCGAGTTCCGCCATGTCCTGCGGCGGCAGTCGCCGGGGCGGTGGCGGGCGCAGGTGCACCGGTGGGCGCCACCCGGCCGGTGGCGGGGTGGTCGCGGGCGGGCCCGCGTAGCCGCTCGCACGCGCCGGGTGCGACGCGGCCGGCCCCGCCGGCGCGCCCGGGGGGCGCTCGGGCGGGGTGTCGGGCCGCCGCCAGTACTCGTCCGGGGGGCCGCCGGAGGTGGGGGTCGTCACGCCGTCCGACGCTACCAACGCCCCGGCCCGCCGGCCGGCCGGACGCGGCGGCCCGGCGGTTCGTCGCCGGTCCCGCCGGTCGCGGCTGCGCTAGTCTTGCCGCTCGTGAGCATTCCCGAGGACCCGGGCACGCCGGCGGTACGCGGCGACGACGACCGCACCGTCGACCTCAGCGACGACTTCGTGGTGCTGCCCGAGCAGACCGCCGACGACACCGACCGGGGCTGGGGCGAGCGCTCCGGTGGCAACGACGACTGGCTGCTCGCGGAGCGCCCCCCGCACTGGGACTGACCGGGCCCACCGCCGCCCGGTGAGGACGCGGCGCCCGGTGGACGATTTCGCCGCGCGGTGGACGACCTTGGGGCCCGGTGGACGACGCGGCTGGCCCGAGGGCCGGCCCCGGATCGGGGCCGGCCCTCGGGCCGCGGCGGCGTGGGGTCAGGAGGCGCTGGCGGTGCTGGCGGCCGGGGTCTTGCCCCCGCCGCCGGTGGAGCCGCCCCCGCTCGACGACGGGGACGAGCCCGACGACGACGAGGACGAGCCGGACGCGCCGCCGGACGAGCCGGAGTCGCCACCCGAGGACGAGTCGGACTTCGCCGGCTTGGCGGCGGCGCCGCCCTTCGCGCTTTCCGACCCGGACGAGCGCGAGTCCGTGCGGTAGAAGCCCGATCCCTTGAACACGATGCCGACGGAGTTGAAGACCTTCCGCAGCCGTCCCTCACACGCCGGGCACTCGCTCAGCGGCGCGTCGGAGAAGGACTGCACCGCCTCGAGCTGGTGGCCGCACGCGGTGCAGGCGTACTGGTACGTGGGCACGTTCTCCTCCGGATCTGGCCACGGCCGGTTGGCACTCGACGTATTCGAGTGCCAATGGTGCGTCATCGCCCCCGGATTCGTCCAGCGGAAGTGTGGGGCGCGACACCCGCCGCGCCGTCCGGGGCGGCGTCCAGCGTACGCAGCCCGTCGGCGGGCGTGACGACCGCGCGTACCGGCTGGTCGTGCGGCTCGGCGGGAAGCGCCTCCACCAGCTCGCCGTCGTGCAGCGGGACCACGGTCGGCGTGGACGCCGGCACCCGGGCCAGCGCCCGGTCGTACGAGCCGCCGCCCCGGCCCAGCCGCAGCCCTCGGCGGTCCACCGCCAGCGCCGGCAGCACCACCAGCTGCGCCCCGGCGACCGCCGCCTGGCCCAGTCGCGGCCCCGCCGGCTCGCGCATCCCCCGCCCGGCGGCCACCAGCCCCTCCGGCCCGCTCCAGGCCGCCCAGTCCAGGTCGAGGTCGTCGCGGAGCACCGGCAGCAGCAGCTCCCCGCCCGGCGGCAGCGCCGCGTGCAGCACCGCCGGCAGGTCGGGCCCGCCCGGCTCGGAGCCGACCGGCACGTACGCCGTCATCCGCAGCGGGCGCAGCCGGCGTACGAGAGCCACCAGCTCGGCCTGGACGCGCCCGGCGGCGGCGGCCCGCTGCGGCGCGGTCAGCGCCCGGCGGCGGGCGAGCAGGACGGCCCGCACATCCCGCTTGGCCCCTTCCGCTCCATCAGAAAAATCAGGCACGCAACACTCCTGACGCAACGCTCGTCGACTGGTGGCTCTGTGTCAGCATCGCAAGCAACGGCGGCGGAACTTCCGGGGGGACCGAGTGACGCTACGCGGGCGGTTGACCACAGCCTTCCTGGCGGTGGCGCTCGGCCCGGTGGTGCTCGGGGTGATGTTCGTCGGGGCGATCGTGGCGGCGGTCGACTCGAGCCGCTCCACCGAGCGGCTCGCGGTGGCCGCCGCGACCGTGCGCACCTCCGTCGACGCCCTCTGCCAGCAGCTGCGGGCCGCCGCCGACGCGGTCGCCCTGACCAGCGACCGGCCGGCCGCCGCGAGCCAGGCGGTCCGCCGCGGCCTGGCCGCCGCCGTGCGGGTCACCGACGTCACCGGCCGGGTCACCTACGCCACGCCCGGCGGCCCCGCAGAGCCCTGGCGGGACTGCGCCGGCCCGCCGGTCACCGGGCCGGTGCGGGCGCTCGCGGCCCGGGCCGACCTGCGCGACCGGGCCGGCGGGCCGCTGGGCACGGTCACCGCCGCGCAGCCGGTCGACCCGGCCTTCGTGGCGCGCCTCGCGGCCGTGACGGGAGTGGCGGTCACCCTGCTCGACGACGCGGCGGCGCCCGTCCGGCTCGCCCACAGCACCGAGTCGACCGGCGTACGCGACGCCGTGCTCGCCGCCGCCGGCACGCTCAGGGGCGAGCGGGTCACCGAGACCCCCGATGGCCGGTACGTCCGCCGGGTCGGCCCGTCCGCCGGGCAGCCCCTGCCGCTGGTCCTCTCGGTTCCCAGCGAACGGCCGCGGGGCCTGTACGTCGCGCTGTGGTCGGCGGTGCTGGTGGCGGCCATGCTGGCCGTGGTGGCCGCCTGGCGGCTGGCCCGGGTGACCACCCGCCCCCTGGTCGAGCTGGCGGGCGCGGTGGACCGGGTGGCGCGCGGCGACCTGACCGCCCGGGTGCCGGTGCGCAGCCGGGACGAGATCGGCCGGCTGGCCGGCGCGTTCAACCGGATGACCCGTGAGACGGGCACCTACGTGGCGGCGCTGACCAGCAGCCGCGACCAGCTGCGCGGGCACCTCGCGGTGCTGGGGGACACCCTGGCCAGCACGCACGACCTGCAACGCATCCTGCGGGTGATCCTGCACAGCGCGATCGCGGCGACCGGTGCCCGGGCCGGGGCGGTGCTGCTCGTCGACGACGGCGGGGTGCTCGTCGCGCAGTGCACCGAGGGGCTGGACGGGGGCGCTCCGGCGGACGAACGGTCGGGGCCGTTGCGGGTGCCGCTGGGCAGCGGCGTGGTGGGCGCCGTCGCGGCGACCGGGGAGCCGCGCCGGGGCCGGGTGGAGCCCTCCGCCGCGCCGCCGGGGGAGCCGCGCTGCCGCACGTACATCGCGGT